>DATHYU010000439.1:0-18185 GCA_035458965.1 Acidimicrobiia bacterium
CCGGCGGAGGTGCTGGGGCTCGCGGCGGCGCTGGATCGGCTGCCGACCGAGGTGGTCGTCTACGGCGTGGAGGCGGCCGGGTTCGGGCACGGCGACCAGCTCTCCGACGAGGTCGCCGCCGGTGTGGATGTCGCCGCCGGAATGATCCTCGAGGAGCTCGCCGATGCATGAGGCGCGGGCCGTCGCGGAGGTGGTGCGAGCCGCCGAGACCGTGGCCGCCGGCCGGCGGCTCACGCGGCTGGGGATCCGCGTCGAGGGCGACGAGCACGTCACGGCGGAGATCGTGCGCACGCACGTGGCCGCCCTGACGGCGCGGACTCACCCCGGGCTGCAGGTGCGGGTCGACGTGGATCCCTCGGCTGCGGAGCCGGCGATCCGGCTCGTGTCGATCTCGGTGGAGGAGTAGGCCCGTGTGTCTCGCCGTCGTCGGCCGCGTCGAGTCGACCGATGGCCACGGTGTCACCCGCACCGCGGTCGTCGAGGTGGGCGGCGCCCGGCGCGACGTGACGCTCACGTTCTGCCCCGAGGCACGCGTGGGCGATTGGGTCACCGTCCACAGCGGTCATGCGATCGCCGTGACGGCTCCCGACCTCGCCGAGGAGATCGTGGCCTTCAGCCACGACGTCGGGTGAACGTCCGTCCTCGGATCCCGGTGTGCGGGGGGTTGCCGTCATAGGCTCAGGGGGTGATCGGATCCCTCAACGAGAAGCCGCTCCACGCGGCGCTCAAGGACTGGTATCGGCGCGCAGGCGACCTGGTCGAGGAGCCCGTCGGGGGGTTCGTCGTCGATCTGGTCCGGGACGACCTCCTCATCGAGATCCAGACCCGGGGCTTCTCGGCGATGCGGCGCAAGCTCGATCGCCTCCTCGACGACCGCAGGATCCGCCTCGTGCACCCCGTCGCCGCCGTGAAGTGGATCGTGAAGCTCGACGGCGGGGCCCGGGAGGTCTCGCGCCGCCGCTCGCCCAAGCGGGGAGTGGCCGCCGACGTCTGCGCCGAGCTCGTCTCGTTCCCCTCGCTGCTCGACCACCCGAACTTCGTCCTCGAGGTCCTGCTCACCGAGGAGGAGGAGGTCTGGCGGCCCGACTCGCGGGGATGGCGCAGAGGCGGGTTCGCCGTCGAGGAGCGCCGGCTGCTCGGGGTCGTGGACGCGGTCGAATTCCGCTCACCCGCCGATCTGCGGGCCCTCTTGCCCGAGGGCCTTCCCGATCCCTTCACGACGAAGGACCTGGCCGGGCTGCTGGGACGGACCCGCCACGCCGCCCAGGAGGTCGCGTACTGCCTGCGTGAGTCGGGCGCCCTCGAGACGGTCGGGAGGGACCGGCGCGGGCACCTGTACGGACGCCCCTGAGCGGACCCGCGCCGCCCTCACACCTCGAGCAGCAGCTTGCCCGTCGTTCCCCGGGACTCGAGCGCCCGATGGGCCTCGGCGGCTTCGGCGAGGGGCCAGGTGCCGCCGACGTGGATCCGGAGCCATCCCGCGGCCATCCCCGCGAACAGGGACGCCATCCGCTTCTCGAGCTCGTCCCTCGTCGCCACGTGGTCCCCGAGGGTGGGACGCGTCAGGAAGAGCGAGCCGTTCGCGTTCAGCGCCTGCGGGTCGACCGGCGGGACGGGGCCGCTCGCCTGTCCGAACAGCGCCATCGTCCCGCGGGGCCGGATGAGCGACAGCCCGGTGTCGAACGTCGTCTTCCCGACGCCGTCGTAGACCACGTCGAAGGGCCGGTCCTTCCCGGAGATCCGGCGGCAGGCCTCGCCGAAGTCCTCCTCCGTGTACAGGATCACGTGATTCGCGCCGGCGTCGCGCGCGACGGCCGCCTTCTCCTCGGTGGAGACCGTGGCGTACACGGTGACACCGAGGTGCCTGGCGATCTGGATGAGGAGCCGTCCCACGCCACCGGCACCCGCATGGACGAGGCAGGTGTCGCCGGCCGCCAGCCGGAAGGTGTCGCGGGCCAGGTAGTGCGCGGTCAGGCCCTGTGTGGAGACGGCGGCGGCGAGCGACGCGGCGATGTCGTCGGGGATGGCCACCAGCTTGTCGACGTCCACCACGGCCTGCTCGGCGTAGGCACCGGGGCGGCCGAACCAGGCGACCCGGTCGCCGACGACGGGCCACGTCACCCCTTCGCCGACCGCCGTGACCGTGCCGGCGCCCTCGACGCCCGGGACGAAGGGGAACGAGACCGGATAGAGGCCGCGCCGGTGGTACGTGTCGATGTAGTTGACACCCGCCGACTCCACGGCGACGAGTGCCTCACCGGGACCCGGCTCGGGATCCTCGATCTCCCGCCAGGTGAGGACCTCGGGGCCCCCGGTCTCCTCCATCACGATCGCGCGCATGGCCGTCCTTTCAGATGATGTGGTTCTCGCGGAGGGCTCCGATCTCGTCCTCGGAGAACCCCGCCTCCCGAAGCACCTCGTCGGTGTGCTCTCCGAGGGTCGGCGGTGGCCGGTCGATCGATGCCGGTGTCCGCTCCAGACGGATGGGCACGCCCAGCATCCGCAGTGTGCCGATGAGGGGGTGCTCGACCTCGCGCACCATGTCACGGGCGGCCGCCTGGCCGGTCGAGAGCGCCTCGGCGACCGAGTTGATCGCCCCCGACGGGATGCCGGCCTCGACGAGATCGGCGATCCATTCGGCGCGCGTCCGGCGTTCGGTGATCGTCCGGATCCGGGCGTCGAGGTCGTCGCGATTGGCCACCCGGTCGGCGTTGCGGGCAAAGCGCGGGTCGTCGCCCCATTCGGGGTGGCCCGCCAGGGCCGCCAAGGCGCGGAACTGGGCGTCGTTGCCGACCGCGATGGCGAAGTCGCCGTCGGAGGCCGGGTACGTCCGGTAGGGGACGATGTTCGGGTGGGCGTTGCCGAACCGGCCGGCGTCGGAGCCCGAGACGAGGACGTTCGAGGCGACGTTGACGAGCATCTGGAGGCCGGTGTCGTGCAGCGAGACCTCGGTGCGCTGGCCGCGTCCCGACCGGTGGCGCTCCTCGAGGGCGGCGAGGATGGAGATCGTGGCGAGCATCCCGGTGCAGACGTCGACGATGGCCACGCCCAACTTCATGGCGGGACCGTCGGGGTCGCCGGTGATCGACATGAGCCCGGACTCGGCCTGGGCGACGAAGTCGTAGCCGGGCCGGTTCGCCATCGGCCCGTTCGACCCGTAGCCGGAGATCGTCGTTCGCACGACCTGGGGGGCGTGGGCGTCGAACCACGCGTCGTCGAAACCCCACCGCTCCAGGGTGCCCAGCTTGAAGTTCTCGACGAGGACGTCGGCGTCCTGGAGCAGCCGGGCGAGCACCTCGCGCCCCTCCTTCGCCGCCAGGTCGAGGGTGATGCCCCGCTTGTTCCGGTTGACCGACAGGTAGTACGCGGATTCGCCGGCGGCGAAGGGCGGGCCCCATGCCCGGGTGTCGTCGCCGGCGCCGGGCCGTTCGATCTTGACGACGTCGGCGCCGAGGTCGCCGAGGAGCATCGTGGCCAGCGGCCCGGCGAGGACCCGGGAGAGGTCGACGATGCGGATCCCGTCCAAGGAGGTCATGGAGCAGGAGCATAGGGACGGACGCGACGGGGCCGCCCCTGAGGGCGGCCCCGTCCTCGACGGCTGAGGGAAGGATCAGGCGTTCACGGCGTCGTCGGCGGGCACGTCGCCGCCGAAGCCGGGGCCGAACCGGGGGCCGCCGGGGCCGCGCCGGCCGAAGCCGTGGCGTCCCTCGCCCCGCTCGGGCATGTCGCCGTCCACCATGTCGGTGATTCGCTGCTCGATCTCGGCGAGCTTCTCATCGGCCTGCTTCTGGGTGATCCGGCCGTTCTCGACCGCCTGGGCGATCCGTTCCTCGGCCTGGCTCACCAGCTCGGAGACGAGGGCATCCGTCTGCTCGCCGGCGATCTCGGCGAGGGTGGCGCCGTCACGCAGCTGCGTCCGGAGCTCCTCGACCTCGATCCCGAGGAACTCGGCCGCCGCCCCGATGGCGTGACCTCCGCCGCGATGGCGACGACCGGCGAGGCCGCGGGCGTCCTCGGCCAGCGCCTGGGCGACGGCCTCCGCCTGGTCCTGGGAGATGGTGCCGGACTCGACCAACGGGCCGAGGGCATCGACGATTCGGGTGTAGGCGGGCGATTCGGTCACATCCGGCGTCTCGTCGGTCTGCGCCAGGGCGACGCCGCTCACGACGACGGCGCCGACGACGGCGGCCACGAGGCCGGTCTTGAGGGTGCGGAGCATCTTCTTCACGGTGGTCCTCCTTCGGTCGGGTGTGGACCGTGCACCCGTACCGTCGGGGGGCCGTGTACGAGACCGGTTAACGGATCGACAGCGTTTGGTGGAGATCGCTCAGGCGTTCCACCATCGGAGCACCCGAAGAGCGCGCAGCGTGGTCCACCGCCCGGGCACCCGGCCCGGCTCGAGCGGGAAGAACGTGAGCCCCGAGTACTGCGGCCCCTTCGACCACCGACCGTCCGATCGGCGGAGCGCGGCGAGCCGGTCGATCGCCTCCGACGCGCGCGGGTCGGGGCGACCTTCCGCATCCCGCAGGTGATCGAGGCCGCGCAGCACGTCGTAGTGCCATCGGGGTGGGAAGTGAGGGGTCAGCCAGCGCTCGTCGATGACGTGCCCGGTTCGATGGGACCGGAACATTCGGTGGGAGAGCAGGACCTCTCCCCCCGACGCCAGCGCATCGTCGGCGTCGGAGCGGCCGGTGCGCTGCTTCCACGACAGCAGTCCTTCGAGGACGGAGATGGTCGTGTGGAACGACGAGTGGGTGGCTCCTCGTTGGTCCTGGCAGTTCCACCCGCCGTCCTCCATGCGGGTCCGGGTGAGCAGGTCGGCGATCGAGTCGACACGCGGATCGGCGACGTCGAAGGAGGCGACGACCGACAGCACCATGCCGTTCACGCAGCGCTCGGCCTCGGGACGGTGCCGCCAGTACGACACCCCGCCGTCGACCCAGTCGGCATCGTCGAGCAGCCGCCGGCTACCGGTGATCGCCCGCTCGTTCGAGGCGTCGAGCCCCATGCGGCGCAGGAGCAGGAGCGTGTACACCGTGCTCGTCCATTTCGGCTGGTAGAGGCCGCCGCCCCACGTTCCCTCGGGGTCCTGCTCGTCGAGCAGGCGCCGTCCCCACCCTTCGTGCGCGACCCGGGACCGCGTGGCCTTCCACGACGGGTCGCCGAGGAGATCGCGCTCGGTCTGCCACCGGATGGCCGGATCCCCCTCGACGAGCCAGTCGAGGACGGATGGCGACATCCTCAGTCGAGGGCCGCTCTCGCTGCGGCCAGCCGGGCGACGGGGACGCGATACGTCGAGCACGAGACGTAGTCGATTCCGACCCCCTGGAGGAAGTCGATCGACGCAGGGTCACCGCCGTGCTCGCCGCACACGCCGATCTTGAGGTCGTTGCGGACCTTGCGGCCCTTCTCGACGCCGACCTTCACCAACTCGCCGACGCCGTCGATGTCGATCGTCTGGAAGGGGTCGTACTCCAGCAGCCCGCGGTCGACGTACCCGGGGAGGAAGCGCGACGAGTCGTCGCGGCTGAGGCCGATCGTCGTCTGTGTCAGGTCGTTCGTCCCGAAGGAGAAGAACTCGGCCCGCTCGGCGATCCGATCGGCGGTGAGCGCTGCCCGCGGGAGCTCGATCATCGTTCCCACCTTGTAGGCGATGCTGAGGCCGGTCCGGTTGAAGATGCTCGAGGCCGTGTCGCGCACGACCTTCTCCTGCTGGGCGAACTCCGACGAGTAGGCGACGAGCGGGATCATGATCTCGGGCTGGACGTCGATGCCCTGCTCCACGCAGCGCACGGCCGCCGTGAAGATCGCCCGGGCCTGCATCTCGGTGATCTCCGGAAAGGCGATGCCGAGGCGGCATCCGCGGTGGCCGAGCATGGGGTTGACCTCGGACAGCCGCTCGACGCGATCGAGGATCGTCTCCGCCTCGTTGATCTCGTCGATCAGCCGGTCCATCGTCTCGAGGTCGGCTGCCTCCTTCAGCTTGAGCTTCAGGTCGGTGATCCGGCCCAGGAGGTCCTCCTGGCGGGGCAGGAACTCGTGCAGAGGAGGATCGAGGAGCCGGATCGTGACCGGGAATCCGTCCATGGCCCGGAAGATGCCCTCGAAGTCGGAGGCCTGGTGTGGCTCGAGCTTGGCGAGGTGCTCGGCGCGTGCCACGGCGTTGGGCGCCATGATCACCTGGCGCATGGCCTCGATGCGCTCGCCGGTGAAGAACATGTGCTCGGTCCGGCACAGTCCGATGCCGGCCGCGCCGAGACGGCGTGCGGCTTCGGCGTCCTCGGGCGTATCGGCGTTGGCCCGCACGCCGAGCGTGCGGATCTCGTCCGCCCACGTCATGACGCGTTCGAAGTACTCGTCGAGTTGGGGCTCGTCGGTGCGGAGGGCGCCGAGGAACACCTTGCCCGTGGTGCCGTCGACGGTGATCTCCTCGCCCCTCGAGACGACCGTCCCGTCGACGCGCAGCAGCTGCTGGTCGTAATCGATGCGGATGGCTCCGGCGCCGACGACACAGGTCTTGCCCGCCCCGCGGGCGACGACGGCCGCGTGCGACGTCACGCCACCGCGCGTGGTGACCACGGCCTTGGCCGCCATCATCCCGTGGAAGTCGTCGGGGCTCGTCTCCGTGCGCACCAGCACCACATCGGTGCCGTGGGCCGCGAGCTCGGCCGCCTCGTCGGCGTCGAACACGACGATCCCTGCGGCGCCGCCGGGTGAGGCCGGCAGACCCTCGGCGAGGAGAACGGCGTCGTCGTCGGGAACGACGACCGGATGGAGGAGCTCGTTGATGCGGTCGGGCGTGATGCGGCGGACCGCCTCCCGGCTGTCGATCACGCCCTCGTCCACGAGGTCGACGGCGACCTTCACCGCGGCGCGCGCCGACCGCTTCGCCCGGCGGGTCTGGAGCATCCACAGCTTGCCGCGCTCGACCGTGAACTCGATGTCCTGCATGTCGCCGTAATGCCGTTCGAGACGGTGGGCGATCTCGGCGAGGGCCTCGTGGGCCTCGGGCATCACCTCGGCCATGTGCTGGAGGTCGAGGGGGGTGCGCAGGCCGGCGACGACGTCCTCGCCCTGGGCGTCGACGAGGAACTCGCCGTACAACTCGGAGACGCCGGTGGCCGGGTCGCGGGTGAAGGCCACTCCCGTCCCGGAGTCCTTGCCGAAGTTGCCGAAGACCATGGTCTGCACGGTGACCCCCGTGCCGTGGACCCCCGAGATGCCGTTCGCCTTGCGGTAGTCGCGGGCACGCTTGTTGTTCCACGAGTCGAACACGGCGGCGATCGCCTGCTGAAGCTGCTCGCGCGGGTCGCCGGGGATCGGGCGGCGGGCGTGGCCGAGCGTGATGCGCTCCAGCCGGTCGACGAGCGAGATGATCCGGTCGACGTCCTCGGTGCGACCGTTGGGCAGGGCGTGCTCAGTCGCCTGGTCCATCGGCTGGGCGGGGACACCGAACACGATCTCGGCGAACATCCGGACGAAGCGCCGGTACGCGTCCCAGGCGAACAGGGGACGGCCGGTGAGCTCGGCGAGGCCTTCGACGCTCGAGCGGGTCAGTCCGAGGTTGAGGATCGTGTCCATCATGCCGGGCATGGAGACCGGCGCGCCCGACCGCACGGAGACGAGGAGGGGGTTCGCCGTATCGCCGAAGCCCTTTCCGGTCTGCCGCTCGAGCTCTTCGAGTGCTGCATCGACCTCGTCCCACAGTCCCTCGGGCGGGTTGCGGTCGCCGTCGAAGTAGGCGCGGCACGCCGTGGTCGTGATGACGAAGGCGGGTGGAACGGGGAGATTGGCCCGGGCCATGCCGGCGAGGCCGGCTCCCTTGCCGCCAAGGAGGTCGACCCGTGTCGGGTCCGCCTCGGCGATCGAGTGGACGAAGGACGTCTCCATGCCATTGCCTCCCAGCGCGTGCATGTTCCCCGCACGGGGCCGCCGAGCCCAGGTGCGGTACCGTGCTCAGCCATGACGGTACCCGACCGGCGGGAAGTCATCGCGCTCGAACACGTCTCGGTCCTCCGGGAGGGCCGGTACCTCATTCGCGAGGTGTCGTGGCGCGTGGGACCCGACGAGCACTGGGTGGTTCTCGGTCCCAACGGCGCGGGCAAGACCACCATGCTCCAGGTGGCCTCGACCTACCTCGCCCCGACCCGCGGGACGGTGCGCCTCCTCGGCCGGCAGCGGGGACGGTTCGACGTTCGGGAGTTGCGGCGGCTCGTGGGCTACGCGGGCACGGGACCCGCCGCGATGGTCCATCACGATCTCCCCGCCCTCGAGATCGTCGTCACCGGGAAGCATGCCGCCTTCGTCGACAGCCGGTGGCACGACTACGACGAGTCCGATTGGGAGCGAGCCCGGGACCGCCTGGCCCGTCTCGAGGCCGGGCACCTCGCCGATCGGCGCTATGGCACCCTCTCGGCCGGAGAGCGGGCGCGGGTGATGATCGCCCGTAGCCTCGTGACCGAGCCCGCCCTGCTGCTGCTCGACGAGGCGACGACGGGGCTCGACCTCGGGGCCCGGGAGCGGCTCGTGACGTCGCTCTCGGGGCTCGTCGCCGACCCCGATGGCCCGGCGATCGTGCTGGTCACCCATCACGTCGAAGAGATCCCGCCCGGATTCGACCACATCGTGCTGCTCGCCGACGGCGGTGTCGTCGCCGACGGGCCGATCGAAGACACCCTCACGGCGGAGGTGCTCGGCGAGACCTTCGGGGTCGACGTCCGGCTCGAGCGCCGCGATGCCCGCTACCACGCCTGGCGGTAGCACGGACCCGGGTCGCGATTCACGAGTCCACCCCTCCGGCGAGGTCCGGGGCCGCCGAGTGGGGATCGCGGGCATCTCGAAGGTGACGTTCGGCGGCTGAAGGTGCCGGTGAGGTGTTCCTTCTCGAGTTGGAACGCGAGATCGCAGGAGTTCCAGGGTCTGCCCCGGCGGTGAGCTGCCCGGTGGCGTCCTTGTCGGCTGCCGTGTGCTTGCCGTTTGCCGGGACGCCACCGATCAGCCCCTGCGCCTTCCCTGGGGCCCAAAGGAAGTGGGGGCCCGTCGATGGGCCCCCACTTCCTGCCGATGGCCTCCCGCCGGGCACCGCCGAAGCCGGCCCGGCACCTGAGTCGATCAGCGGTAGCGCTTCGCCCACCCTCCGGTGTGGAAGGTGACCTCGGGCTGGGAGACGACACCGGCCGCCTTCATCGCCGTCCGCAGCTCATCGGAGCCCATCATGGTTCGCAGGTGCTCGAACGACTCCGCCTGGTGATACACCGTGGCGACCGACGGGTCGTCGATCGACCGGCTGGCCGCATGGCCTATGACACCACTGGAACGCTGCAGGTCGCCGGCTGCGTCGTAACCGGCCAGCCAGGTGTCGAAGTCCTCGACACGGTGGCTCACCATCATCGCCGGGAGCTCGCGGTCCCAGACGACGGACTCCCGCACAGGTGTCATCCAGTTGACCACGGGAGTACTCGACACTCCGGCCGTTTCCCTCAGCGCCTTCAACGCATCCGATGCCAGCCACGCCGTTGCCTTCTCGACATCGCCGACTGCCAGGTAGACGACCAAGCTGTTCGGATCGTCCTCCGCCCTGTTGATGTGGTGTCCGAGAATGCCGTGGTCGATACGGTCTTGCTCGTTGCCATCGAACAGCGCCTTCCACTCATCGAAATCGGCCACCCGAAACCCGAGCGTGACTGCCGCAGGAGGCAGCATTGGTGAACCTGTCATTTCACCGTTCCCCTCTGGCGAGGAGCGCCAGGGCAATCTGCTCTGCGCGCGACCTCACACCCCCGAACAGTAGGCACCTCGCATGGCTAGCGCCCCGGGCGGCCAGCCATCGGCGGGCCCACTCGACTCAGAACGAGGCCGAAAGCGACACCCGGGGTGGTGAAGTGACGACAGAGGCGCCGAGGGGCCGTAGTCCTTGGCCACTCGGCGACCTAGGCCAACACGATCGCGGCGGACTGGATTCAATCTGCTCCCAAGACCGCCGTGTCAGCCAGTTGTCGATGACCGGCTCGGGGGCCGGTCCGGAGCCAGTGGGCTATGGACCGCCATTGATGATGATGGTGAGCAGGCGAAAGAGCTCTTCGCCGGGGTCGGTGAATGCTCCGGTGGTGTCCATGCGGTGGACGATCACCAGGTCGAGGTCGGGGACGACGGCGAGGATGTGCACACCGAGGCCCGTGTGCCAATACACGTCATGGGAGCCGATCGATTCGCCGGCAGGGCCGTCGGCCGCGACGATCCTCCACAGGTAACCCGCGTCGATGCCGGCTTCTTCGTCAAGGGGGGAGTAGGCGGTCCAGCTCTCGTCGATCCACTCCCGGGGGACGAGCTGCTCGTCCCCCCACCGGCCTCCCTGCAGATACAGCAGCCCGAAGCGGGCGAGGTCGCGAGTTGTCATGTCGAAAGCCCACGCGGGGTGCTGCGAGTAACTCGGTTCGTACCCGTACTCGCAGTCCACCGCCGCATAGTCCTGCATGCCGATCGGCTCGGCTATCTCGGTGCGGAACGCCTCACAGACGCTCACCCCGGTCTCTTGCTCGAAGATGACGCCGAGCACGTTGAAGTCCCAGTTGTTGTAGTAGTAGAAGGTGCCGGGAGCATGGCTCCCCCGCTCGGGACGCTCGGCTCGCATCGCGTCGATCTCTCCGGCGGCCGCGTGGTACACCCCGGAGCGTGCCATCAGCAGTTGGCGCACCGTCGCCTGCTTCTCCGCCGCCGTCAACACCGGCGGGATGTCGTCGATCCCCAGGTCTGCGAGGGTGGCGTCGAGGTCGATCTCGCCGGCCGCCACATGGATGCCGAACACCGCTCCCATCATCGGCTTGCGGATCGAGTGGACCGGCAGCTTCACATCGGTGGCGCCCCAATCAAAGAAGACGTCGTGGCCGCGCGTCGCCAGGACCGCTGCCGCGTCGAATTGGCCCGCCAGTTCGCTTGCCTCTGCCAACGCCTCCGACGACCAGCCCACCGCTTCCGGCTCCACGAACCGCAAGCCACCCGTCGGCGCCGCTGTGACAGTGGTCGAGGTGGTCGAGGTGGTCGAGGTGGTCTCGTCAGAGCCACCGCAGGCAACGGCCAACAGCGCGAGAGCGCAGCCGACTGCCAGACGCCAGGTTCCGTACCAGATCAAATCGACGTCGTTGCTCTGAGACCTGGACAAATCGCATTCCCAGGTTGCCGTACCTCAGACTACGTTCGGAAGGCGGACGACGCCCTCGGCCAGTGCTGCTAAAGCACACCAGAGGAACGAGGGGAGCTGGAGCCCAGCGGTACCGCGACGCCAGACGTCTGGGAATCCCTGTCGGCTTTCGGTCTATGCGGGGCTGGCCTCTCTCGCCAATCCGCCCCGAATGACCCCGAACCACAACACGATCAGAGCAATAACCGGCGGAATAACCATCCAGAACCAAAGCAGCGTCGCAACGACACCAACCACGATGCCCCCAAGGGAGACCCCCTTCGAAAAGCGGCCCGAACGCAGACCCCAGAGTCCACCCAAGAACGCGACGCTGGCTACGCCCATCACAGCCAGGGCACCCCACCGCTCGCCAGCCGGACCATCGTCCACTCCGCTCCCGACCGCCATGAATACCAGGAAAGCCCCGTTCACCAAGGCGAGCCACGTGATCCAGTTACTCCGCAAGACCGTCAAAGCACTTCCCCTCTTGGAACGCACCCAAGCTACTGCCGCGGTTTTCCGACCGCCCGTCGGTGCCAAGGGTGGAACAGTCGCATCGGCCAGGGTGCGGAAAGGTCACCAGAGCGAGTCGCAAGCCTGCAAGACTCCCGACAACTTCAGGCAGGGATGCTTATCGAGAACAACTCGGGGTTTCAGCTCGGTGAGAGCGCGCCGACCCATTATCAGGCTCAGGTCGAGAAGTTCATGGCGCCGTTCGTCTCTGCGCTTGTTGCCGACGCGGTCCGATCAGGTGACCGTGTTCTTGACGTCGCCTGTGGCACCGGATTCGCCTCCAGGGCAGCTGCGCTGATTGTGGGACCAACGGGAAGAGTTGTCGGGACTGACCTGAACCCGGGGATGCTCACCGCCGCTCGAACCCTGCCCTTCAATGGGCCCAACATCACTTGGCAAGAGGCGTCAGCTCTCGATCTCCCGTTCGGCGGCGGCGAATTTGATGCGGTCATCTGCCAACAAGGCGTGCAGTTCTTCCCGAGTCCGAGCGATGGACTCCGAGAGATGGCCCGAGTACTCCGGCGGAGCGGTCGACTAGCGGTGACCGTGTGGGATGACATCGAACGAAATCCGTTCTTCGCTGCCGAGGTCGACATGCTCGTGAGGTATTGCGAGGTAGAGCCGGATGCCTGGTCGGACGCCTTTCCCGGAGGCGGTGAACATAAGATCTCGAAGTGGTTCGAGGGCGCTGGACTAAAGCAACCAAGAGTTGAAGTGATCGAGGAGATCGTTTCGCTCCCACCCCCGTCGGTGTACGTACCGGAACACCTGAAGGCGCTCCCGTGGCCAAGCAGCTTCTTCGAGATTCCATCTGCGGTGCGAGTGGAAGCGATCGAGTTCTTGGATACGCGACTCGACGAGTACACGACGAGCGTCGGGATCGACGTTCCTTTCCGGTCGTACCTCGCCAGCGTTGCGGTCTGATCCCCTGTCTGCCGGCCGGCGGCTGTCCGCCGTCTGATGTCCTAGGCCTCGTCCTCGGGGGTCTTCGGGGTGAGGAACGGCATCATGCCGCGGAGGCGGGACCCGACCTTCTCGATGAGGTGCTCGCGTTCGGCGGCCCGCTTCGAGAGCAGGTTCGGGGCGCCCTCGGCGGACTCGGCGAGCCACTCGCGGGCGAAGCTGCCGTCCTGGATCTCTCCGAGCACCCGCCGCAGCTCGGCGCGGGTCTCGTCGGTGACGACGCGCGGTCCCCGCGTGTAGTCGCCGAACTCGGCTGTGTCCGACACGGAGTAGCGCATCCACGACAGGCCGCCCTCGTAGAGGAGGTCGACGATGAGCTTGAGCTCGTGGAGCGTCTCGAAGTAGGCGGACTCGGGCTGGTACCCGGCGTCGACGAGCGTCTCGAACGACGCCTTGATCAGCTCCGAGACGCCGCCGCAGAGGATCACCTGCTCACCGAAGAGGTCGGTCTCCGTCTCCTCCACGAAGGTGGTCTCGAGGACGCCGGCGCGGGCGCCGCCGATGCCCCACGCGTAGGACAGCGCCAGGTCGCGGGTTGCGCCGCTGACGTCCTGGTGGACGGCGACGAGGCAGGGGACGCCGCTGCCCTCGGTGTAGGTGCGGCGCACGAGGTGGCCGGGGCCCTTCGGCGCGACCATGGCGACGTCGACGAAGTCGGGCGGGGTGATGGCACCGAAGTGGATGTTGAAGCCGTGGGCGAAGAGCAGCGTGTCGCCCGGCTTCAGGTTGGGGGCGATCTCGGCCTCGTACATCGCGGCCATGTGCTGATCGGGGACGAGGATCATGATCACGTCGGCGTCGGCGGCCGCCTCGGAGGGGGTGGTGACCGCCAGCCCGGCCTCCTCGGCGCGGCGCCGGCTCGAGGAGCCTTCGCGCAGCCCGACCGTGACCGACACGCCGGAGTCGAACAGGTTGAGGGCGTGGGCGTGCCCCTGGCTTCCGAACCCGATCACGGCGACCTTTCGGCCGGCGATGATCGACGGGTCGGTGTCGGACTCGTAGTAGATGGTGGCCACGGCGCGCTCCTGCCTCGAGAGCGCGTGAGCGTAGTTGGTTGTCAGCCCCCCACGGCCCGGGCGATGGCGTCGCCGACCGGAGCGGTCTCGACGGCCGTCCAGTCGATCGCGGGAGCGGCCGCCGCGAACCCGGCCTCGATGCGTTCGGCCGCCGCGTCCCCGAGGTGCCGGAGCATCATCGCGACCGACATGATCGCCGCCGCGGGATTGGCCTTCCCGGTCCCCGCGATGTCGGGGGCCGAGCCGTGCACGGGCTCGAACATGGAGGGATGGCGGTGCTCGGGGTCGATGTTGCCGCTGGCGGCGAACCCCATGCCGCCCTGCACGGCGGCGCCGAGGTCGGTGACGATGTCGCCGAACAGGTTGTCGGTCACGGCGACGTCGAGGATCTCGGGCCGTTCGACCATGTGGAGGCAGGCGGCGTCGACGTGCATGTACGACAGCTCGACCCCGACCTCGTCGGCGACCTCGGTCGCGGTGCGCATCCAGAGGTCGCCCGCGTAGGCGAGCACATTCGTCTTGTGGATCACCGTGAGGCGGCCCGACCGCTCGGCGGCGCGCGCCGCGGCGTACCGGACGATGCGCTCGACGCCCATGCGTGTGTTCAACGACTCCTGGGTGGCGACCTCGTGGGGCGTGCCGACGCGCATCGCGCCCCCGGCCCCGACGTAGAGGCCCTCGGTGTTCTCGCGGACGATGACCATGTCGCAGCGGTCGGGGGTCAGTCCCTCGATCGGCGTGCGCACGCCGGGGAAGAGCTTCACGGGGCGGAGGTTGACGTACTGGTCGAACGTGAACCGGAGCCGGAGGAGCAGCCCGCGCTCGAGGACCCCCGGCGGCACGCGGGGGTCTCCCACCGCGCCGAGGAGGATCGCGTCGTGGCCGTCGAGCTCCTCGAGGACCGTGTCGGGGAGCACCTCTCCGGTCGCCACGTATCGGTCGGCGCCGAGGTCGTAGGGGGTCGTGTCGAGCTCGGCGCCGGCGGCCCCGGCGACCAGCAGCGCCTGGTCGATCACCTCGGGGCCGACGCCGTCGCCGGCGATGACGGCGATGCGATGTGCCATGGGCTCCTCCGTTCGCGTGCCCGGCACGATAGGGCCCTGGCGTGTGGCGCGGGTCAGCCGGGCTTCAGGTAGTGGATCTCGCGCTCGGTCACGCGGAACCCGATGCGCTCGTAGATGGCGGTCGCGTTCGTCTGGCTGTCCTCGTCGACCGAGAGTGCGGCCCGCTCGTACCCGTCCCGGGTGGCTGCGGCGAGCGAGTGCAGGATCAGCGCCGTCCCGAGCCCGCGCCGGCGCCAGGGCGGGACGGTCCCCACCCGTCCGACATAGAACTCGCGCACCCCGGTCCGGTCGATCTCCTCCGGGTCGTTCTCGCAGAGACAGATCGCAACGACGTCGCCACCGGCCACGGCGAGGAAGGAGTGATCGGGTAGGAAGGCGTCGGAGTCGTCGGCGTACGAGGCCCGCCACTCTTCCCAGGTGTGCTCCGCGGACCCCCAGTGGTCGGCGAACGATGCGTTCGACACCGTCCAGGCGCCTCGGTCGAGGTCGTCGGACCAGGGCACGATCGAGATGTCCTCGGCGACCGGCTGCGGGGTGGGAACCGGGGCGCTCAGGGGCATGCGCATCGTCACGAAGTGGCGCGCCTCCCCGAAGCCGGCCTCCTCCACGACGCGGCGCCACCGGTCCCGATGCTCCTCGGCGATGACCCGGATGTCCCGCTCGGCGCCGCGCGGTGCGTCGGCGAGGCGGGCACGGGCCCGCTCCTCCGCCCAGGCGAGCAGCGGCGCTTCGAGGTGCAGGTGGTCGGGATCGACGTTGACGAAGAGGATCGCCCTGCGGCCGCCGTCGCCGCCGCGAATCATCACCTCGGCATCGGCGATCGCCGAACCGTCCGGTGCGAAGCCGCCGACGGTGTCGTGGGCCAGATCGATGGACGGCAGCCCGAGGAACCAGCGGATCAGATCGGGGCCGGGGAGATCGTGCAGGCCCTCCGCCTCGTGGATGCGCATCGTGAGACCGGCGAGCGCGGGAGCGTCGCCGAGGCGGAGCGGCCGCCACACGGCGGAGGGGGATTCCGGGGGCTGAAACATGCGGCCGCGTACGCTACCGATGTGAAGCTGCGCAAAGCGGGCAAGGCCGTGGTGGTGGCGACGCTCATCATCGGGGGCGTCGTGGCGATGTGGTTCGGCGCGATGTGGATCGTCTTCGGCGTGCGGTGGGGCAAGCTCTGGGGCTTCGCGCAGCTCTTCGGCGGGATGCGCGCCGTCATCGCCTCGTACGACCTCATGTGGGACCGCCCGCCTCAGTTCTCGAAGACCCCGTGGCACCGCCCGTGGGAGCAGCAGAACCCCTACGGCTGACGGGGCGGCGGCCGTCGTGCTTCACTCCGAGCCCATGACCACCACCTTCTGGGACCGCCTGGCCGGCCGAACGGTCCTCACGGGCATCGGGCCGTCGGTCGAGGATCCCCGTTTCGTGGCCGTCGTCGCGACCGTCGCCTTCTGGGGCTCCGCCCTGGCGAATCTCGCAAGCGGGCTCGGCACGCTCTCCCACGGGGAATCCGCCTGGTGGTTCTACGTGGCGGCGTCCGTGGTGTCCGTCCTCGGGTGGGTGATCTACGTGGGCACCGGCCTCCTCTGGCTCGGAACGCTCTTCACGGTCCTCTTGACCCTGGTGACGAACGGGTGCATCCACGCGTCGCTCGGCGGATATGCCTGGTCGGGCGGCACGCTCATGTGGGGCATCACCCTCACCATCATCACGGCGCTCGTGGTGGGGCGTCGCGGCGCAGTGGTGATCGGGATGCTCGTGGTCGTCGAGGCCGTGGTGTTCGGCTTCGCCGAGTCCGCCCTGCAGGCGCGTCGGCTCCCGCCCGATCCCTCGCTCTCGACGCTCAACTTCGTCGTGGCGATCGTCGGGAACCTCGTCATCGTCATGCCGCTGCTGGCGTTCCTCCTCGGCCGTCTGGCCGTCGAGCAACGGAGAGCCGAGACACTGCTGCTCAACGTCCTCCCGAAGGCGGTGGCCTCGGAGCTCAAGTCCGGCGGACGCACCAGGGCGCGCCGCTTCGAGACGATCAGCGTCCTGTTCGCCGACATCGTGGGGTTCACCCCGATGTCGGCGGACATGGATCCCGAGGAGATGGTCGAGCGGTTGAACGAGGTCTTCACGCACTTCGACGGGCTGACCGAGCGCTGGGGTGCCGAGAAGATCCGCACGATCGGCGACAACTACATGGTCGCCGCGGGGGTGCCGACTCCACAGGAGGACCACGCCGTCCGCCTCGCCGCCATGGCGCTCGAGATGCGGTCGTACGCGGAGCGATCCCCGTTCGCGTTCCGGATCGGCATCAACTCGGGTCCCGCCGTGGCCGGGGTCATCGGGACGAAGAAGTTCCAATACGACGTGTGGGGCGACACCGTCAACACGGCGAGTCGTATGGAGTCGTCGGGCGAGGCGGGTCGGATCCAGATCACCGGCGCCACCCGCGAGTTGCTCGGCGAGGCCTTCAGGTGCACGTCGCGCGGCGACATCGACGTGAAGGGCAAGGGCACGATGGCGACCTGGTGGCTCGAGGGACGCGCCGGCTGACGGGCTCGCTCAGCGTTCGGCGGCGTCCCGGCGGAGGGCCTCGAGGGCGATCTCGACCATCACGTCGAACGTCTGCTCGCGTTCGTCGGGGGTCGTCGCCTCGTGCGTGCGGATGTGGTCGGACACCGTGAGGATCGCCAGGGCGCGGGCGCCGTTCGCGGCGGCGACCCCGTACAGCCCGGCCGCTTCCATCTCGACGGCGAGGATGCCCATCGCCGACAGGACGTCGGCGACGTCCTCGTGCGGGGGGTAGAACAGGTCCGACGAGTGGATCGTCCCGACGTGGGCTTCGATGCCGCTCCCGGCTGCCGCGTCGACGGCCGCCCGGGCGAGGTGGAAGTCGGCGGTCGCGGCGAAGTCCCATCCCCCGTACCGCGCCCGGTTCACCGACGAGTCCGTCGAGGCCCCGACGGCGACGATCACGTCGCGAAGCGCGAGATCGGCGACCGCCCCGCACGAGCCGACGCGAACGAGCCGCTTCACGCCGTACTCGCGGATCAGCTCC
Source organism: Acidimicrobiia bacterium (assembly GCA_035458965.1). Classification (GTDB taxonomy): domain Bacteria; phylum Actinomycetota; class Acidimicrobiia; order Spongiisociales; family UBA11373; genus DATHYU01. Next base: position 17,770 of record DATHYU010000439.1, read on the forward strand.
GTCGCATAGATCGAGACCGACGGAATGCCCATCCCGGTGCCCATGACGGAGACCGGCATCCCCTCGTGGGTGCCGGTGAAGCCGAGCATGTTGCGGATCCCGGTGACCTGGCGGGCGTCTCCGAGGAAGCGTTCGGCGATGTGCTTGGCCCGAAGGGGGTCGCCGGGCAGGAGGACGGCCTCGGCGAGATCTCCTGGAGCTGCAGAGATGTGCGGCGTCGGCAAGGCGTCAGCGCCCGAAGCGGCGCAGCCGCAGCGAGTTCGTGACCACCGTCACGCTCGAGAAGGCCATCGCGGCCGCTGCGATCATCGGGTTGAGGAGGCCGGCGGCGGCGAGCGGGATCGCCGCGGTGTTGTACGCGAAGGCCCAGAACAGGTTCTGGCGGATCGTGCGGAAGGTTGCGTGGGCGAGGCCGA
>DATHYU010000440.1:0-6896 GCA_035458965.1 Acidimicrobiia bacterium
TTCGAGTCGTACACGAAGTATCCCTGGGCGTGGAGATCGGTGTGCTCGCCGATGATCTTCACGGAGTTCTTGTTCGCGCCGACCGTGCCGTCGGAGCCGAGGCCGAAGAACAGAGCCCGGACCACGGCGTCGGACTCGGCGGTCCACTCGGGGTCGTGGTCGAGGCTCAGGTGGGTGACGTCGTCGACGATGCCGACGGTGAAGTGGCGCTTCGGGCTGTCCGAGCCGACCTCGTCGAGCACCGCCTTGACCATCGCCGGTGTGAACTCCTTGGACGAGAGTCCGTAGCGCCCGCCGATGATGCGGGGCATGCCGTCGAAGGCCGCCGTGCCGTCGGCGACGGCCTCGGCGACCGCGGTGAGGACGTCCTGGTAGAGCGGCTCGCCGGTGGCTCCGGGCTCCTTCGTCCGGTCGAGCACGACGATCGCCTTCGTGGTCCCGGGCATGGCTGCGAGGAACCGATCCGCGGCGAACGGCCGGTAGAGACGGACGACGAGCATGCCGACCTTCTCCCCCTCGGCGACGAGGCGGTCGATCGCCTCGCGTGCCGCCCCGACACCGGACCCCATGAGGATGACCACACGCTCGGCGTCGGGTGCGCCGTGGTAGTCGAAGAGGTGGTACTGCCGCCCGACGAGACCGGCGAACCGGTCCATCGCGTCCTGCACGATGCCGGGCACCGCGGCGTAGTACGTGTTCGAGGCCTCGCGCGCCTGGAAGAAGACGTCGGGGTTCTGGGCGGTTCCCCGCAGCACCGGGTGCTCGGGGTCCAGCGCCCGGCGCCGATGGGCGGCCACGTCGGCCGGATCGATCATCGCCGCGAGGTCGTCCTCGGTGACCCGCTCGATCTTGGCGACCTCGTGGGAGGTCCGGAACCCGTCGAAGAAGTGGAGGAAGGGGATGCGGGACTTGAGCGTGGCGGAGTGGGCGATCGCGGCGAGGTCCTGGGCCTCCTGGACCGAGGCCGATGCGAGGAGGGCGAACCCGGTCTGCCGGGCGCCCATGACGTCACTGTGGTCGCCGAAGATCGACAGCGCGTGGGTGGCGACCGTGCGGGCGGCGACGTGGATGACACCGGCCGAGAGCTCCCCGGCGATCTTGTACATGTTCGGGAGCATGAGCAGCAGGCCCTGGGACGCCGTGAAGGTGGTCGTCAGGGCCCCGCCCTGGATCGCTCCGTGACAGGCTCCGGCGGCGCCGCCCTCGGACTGCATCTCGACGACGGTCGGGCTTCCGCCCCAGACATTGCGGATGCCGGCATTGGACCAGGCATCGGCGAACTCCCCCATCGGGGAGGACGGGGTGATCGGGTAGATGGCGATCACCTCCGACAGCTTGTGTGCGACGTAGGCGGCCGACTCGTTGCCGTCCACCGTGACGATCGGTCGATCCACGGAAGGTCCTCCGGTATGGGCGTGCAGGCCACAGCGTCGTCAACGAGACGATCGGTCAATAGGGGACGGTGGTCCCTATCGGGGGGCCGTTCGGCGGGTCAGGAGACCCGCCACTCCTCGACGTTCCAGGTGTCGACCCACGGGGTCGGCGTGTAGCCGGCGATACCGCGCACGATCGAGACGTGCCCGCGGGCGGCGAGCGGGATCAGGACCACCTGATCGGCGAGGATCGCCTCGGCCTCCCGGGCGAGCTCGTCGAACCGGCTGCGATCGGCGGTCGCGCGCAGTTCCGCCAGGATCTCGGCGTACCGCGCGGTGTGCTCGTCGATCACCGAGGACGGTCCCTGATTGATGTCGACGCCGCCGCTCGGCGGCCGCTCGACCAGTGACTGACCCGTCACCGCTCCGGTACCCCATCGGCCGTAGTTGCCGCCGACCGTGGCGCCGTCGTCGCGGGCGAGCAGGGGACGCGCGGGGTCGTAGATCTCGAGCGTCGCAAGGAGCGAGGTCCGCCCCGGCACGGTCGCCCAGGCCCAGAGCCCGAGGTCGAAGGTGCCTCCGTGGAGGGTCTCACCGAAGAAGAAAGCCGAGTCCTCCAATTCGAGGCGCACCTCGATGCCCGCCTCGACGAGTTGCTCCGCGATCCGCTGGGAGATGACCGGGCGCGCCTCGCCGTTGGACGTGCTCGACACGACGACCACCGGCGGGTCCTCGACGCAGTCACGACCGAGGCGCTCGCAGAGGCTGTCGAGCAGCGCACGAGCCTCGTCGAGATCGGGCTCGCGTCCGGACCTCGGCTCGTCCGAGGAGAGCCCGGCGATGTCGAGGAGGCCGGTGAACGCCTCGTCCGAGAGCCAGAGCCCATCGACGAGCGCGTCGACGTCCAGAGCCGCGGCGACGGCGCGCCGGAAGTCGAGCTCGGCGTTGAGGCTGCCAGGGTTGCGATTGCGGTCGCCGAACTGGAACGTCAGGTGCTCCCAGATCACGCCGCCCTGGACGGCCACGTCGACACCCTCGGCGCCGCCGAACCGCCGCACGGCGTCCGGGTCGGGTCCCGGCAGGATCAGGTCGACCTCACCGCGCCCGAAGGCGTCGACGAGTTCGGCCGCCTCCGGGACGTACCGGAACACGAGCCGGTCGAGGTTCGGCCCTTCGCCCGGATATCCCTCGTTCGGGACGAAGACGAACTCGTCGAACTCCAGCCATCCGACTCGGAAGGGTCCTGCCGACATCCACGGCTCGTCGTTCCAGTCCTCCGCGAAGTCGGTGTCTTCCATCTGATGGGACGGAAGCACGACCGGGAAGATCGTCTCGTGGGCCGGGGACGGCCGATCGAAGGTGATCGACACCCGATCGGCGGACCCTGCGATCTCGACGATCGCCTCGTAGGGAGCGCGATCGAAGGTGGTCGGCTCCTCGAGCGACATGATCGCCATGTGTGTGAAGACGACGTCGTCCCCCGTGATGGGCCGACGGCCCACACGGCATCGGGGTCGAGCTCGAACGTGACGGTCGTCCGACCATCCGGCTCCAGGACGACGAGGCCGTTCTCGACGGTCGGGACCCGAACGGCAAGATCGGGGATCACCTCGAGGTCCCCATCGATCTCGGTGAGCCCGCGGTGGAGCGCCTGCGCGATCCGGTCCCCCGTCTGTGTCCAGTCGACATACGGGTTGAGCGACACGGGCCACAGATCGACCCCGACGACGACCTCGTTCGGCCGCCGCCCGGTGGTCGTGGTCGCCGGCGGCACGGTCGTGGACGTCGCCGCGGCGGCCGTCGACGAGGTCGGAGGCACCGTCGTGGCCGTCGTCGACGGCGCCGAGGGCCAGGTGACGGTCGGCAGCGTCGCCGTGGACGCGTCGTCCGAGCAGCTCGCCGCGATGAGCGCCGCCACGAGGGCGATGAGCAGGCGGTACCTCACGAAGGAAGCGTATCGGCACGATGTGCGCCGCACCCTTCGCCTCGATCCCGGTCAACCGGCCCTAGAGAGCCCCCGGAAAACTCCGCACCGTGGATGCAAACAATCGGGGCGCCCGTGCGTGATTCGGACATGAGGACAGCCGCGACACTCGACCGGGACGCGGAGATCTACCGCTCGATCTCCGGCGAGCTCGTTCGATTCGCCACCGCACTCGTCGGCCCCGACGAGGCGGCGGACGTCGTCTCCACGGTCGTGGTGCGGGTCCTGTCGAAGCGGCGCCTCGCCGATCTCGACGAGCCCCGCCCCTACCTCTACCGGGCCGTTCTCAACGAGGCGCGCTCGAACCATCGACGGACGGGTCGGGTCGTCGTCGGCCTTCCGGCGACGCTGCCGGCCGCGCCCGGCGCCGAGGACCACGGGGAGGTCGTCGAGGCCGTGCGCCGGCTGCCCCAGCGACAGCGGGCGGCGACGTACCTCGTGTACTGGATGGGATGTACGACCGCAGAGGCCGCCCAGCTCATGGGCGCTCGCACCGGCACGGTGGGGCGCTACCTCCACCTCGCCCGCAAAAACATGAGGAGGGTGCTCGATGCGTGACCACCAGGCGTTCCGCAATGCCTTCTCGGTGATGCTGGCCGACACCCCCGTCGCTCCCACCTGGGAGGCGCTCGAGCACCACGTCGGAGCCACGACCACGGTGCCCGAGCCGCCGCGGCGCCGGCCCCTCGCGGTCGTGCTCGCCGCAGCGGCCGCGGCCCTCGTCCTCGTCGGCGGCGCGATGGCGATCTACCTCGCCCTCGGAGGAGGGAACGAGCAGGTCGCCGACACCTCCTCCACCACGTCCCCGACCGTCCCCGTCACGACCACACTCCCGCTCACGACGACGACCGCGGTGACCGGCGAGACGACGCTGCCCACCGTGCCGCCCAGCGTGCCGACCACCGGGGTCATCCCCGGCGATCCGGCGCCGACGGTGCCTCAGAGTCTGGTCGACCCCCGGCTCACCATCGTCGACGCCGAGGGAGTCGTCGGGGCCATGGCCGCGATGGCGCTCATGCCGAACGGCAACCCGGTCATCGCCTACGCCGACTACAGCAACGGCCAGGTGAAGCTCGCCGAGTGCGTCGACCCGACCTGCAGCGACCCGGCGACCATCTCCGTCATCGCGGACAAGACGCCGCCGATGCTCCTGAAGCTCACCGTGACGAGCGGCGTGCCGGTCGTCGCGATGCCCGACGCCGAGGACCACCTCGAGGGCGATCCGCCTATCCGGATTCGCGTCGTCACACCGACGAGCGACCGCTTCGTGACCGAGCTCTCGGCCGGCGTCTCAGGTCAGCTCGCGGGTCTCGGATCCACCGTCGACGGCCGGACGCTCGTCGCCGGATCCTTCTTCATCCCCTACGACGGCCCGCGCATGACCTTCATCGAGTGCGGCGACGTGACGTGCGAGACCATCGTTCGCACCAACACGATCGAGCTCGCCGGGGACGTGGAGGTCACCTACACGCCCGACGGCCGACCCGTGTGGTTCATGGACAAGGAGATCCATCTGTGCAGTGACGCCGTGTGCGCAGACGGGGTCTCCAGCCTCCCCTTCGACACCGACCTCGACTACATCGCGAACGGCGACATCGACGTGACCTTCACCGAATCCGGTTTCCCGGTCGTCGCGTGGGCCGAGTTCGACGCCGACGCCGACGCAGCCGACAGCCCCAGCCCTGTGCACATCGCCGTGTGCGCCGACGCCGAATGCTCGTCCTTCGCGACCGCGATCATCCCCGCTTTCACCAGTCAGCTCGACGTCACGGTCCGAGCGTCGGGGGAACCCGTTGTCGTGTGGTCGGACGGGCAGTGGGAGGGCAGGGCTGCCGCCGGACAGGAGCTCCACGTTGCGCGCTGCCTCGATGCCGCGTGCTCGGAGTGGATCTCGAGCCCGACCGGCCTGCCCGCCGGCGATGCCGATGTCCTCGCAACCGATGACGGCGGACTGCTCATCGCCTACGAGACAGGCTCGGACCTGGCGATCCTGACGTGCGCCGACGGAACGTGCGCCGACAGCCCGCAGCTTCCTGCGCCAGTGGCCGTCGACGTCGCCCAGTGGGCCCGGTCGACGGTGCTCACCGGCGCCCAGGACCGGTTCCCGCGCCTCGGCCCGACCGCAGACGGTTCCATCGCGATCCTCGACCGGGGCCTGGACGAACGGCTCATCGCCGTCGTCTGCGACTCCCTGCCGTGCGATGCTGCGGCCGTCACGGAACTTCCCGCCACGGAGGCGGGGTGGTGGTTCGCCGTCGCAGCAGGCACCACCGGCGAACCGGGTGTTCTCGCGGTGACCGACGGCGTTCAGTGGATCCGCTGCGCCGATGCCGAGTGCTCCGACATCACGATCACCGAACTCGAGGCCGAGACACGCACGTGGACCGGAACGGACGTGGTGATCTCCGAAGCCGGCCTGGCGTACGGCCTCCACACCGACTACTCCGAGCCGGGTGCCCCGGTGAAGCTCGTCGGATGCGCCGACGCAGCGTGCACCGAACTGATCGCCGGGACCCCGACGACGATCGACTCGACGTTCGGGGCCTGGCACACGCCGCAGCTGGCCATCGGAAGCGATGGGTTCCCGGTGATCGCACTCTGGCGATGGGACGCCCTCCAGGTCGTGGACTGCGAAGACGCCGCGTGCACCGAGAGGGCCGTTCAGACGATCAGCATCGACGGAGGCGGAGGGGGAGGCGTGAGGATCGCTGCGGACGACGGCCGCCTCGCCATCGCATTCATCACCGGCGACTCCCGCCTCGCCCTGGCACTGTGCGAGGAGCCCGGATGCTCCGACCTGCGGGTGTCCTACCTCGATCGAAGCGTGCAGACCACGGTGCTCGCCGTCGGATTCTCGGACGGATCTCCGATCGTCTCCTACCTCGCCCGCAACGAGGCGCGGCTGGCGATCTGCGCCGGCCCGACCTGCGATCAGGCGGACTTCGTGGCCGTCACCGGCCTCCCCTATGCCGACTACGGCATCGACCACCCCGACACCGGCGCCATCGCGTACAGCTCGGCGATAGCCGCCGACGGAACGGTGGTCTTCGCGTACCTCGAGGACGCGGTGCCGATCGGCCCGGAGGACGATGGCTACGTCGAGGGCGACCTCGTCGTCGCCACCTGCCGCGGCGAGGAGTGCCGCGGCTAGGCGGGCGGCCCGTCGGACGCCAGCGCCCGCGCATAGAGCTCGACCGGATGGAGCACCCGGTACTCCGATCCGAGCTGGGCGCGGAGCTGCATCTCACACCCCGGATTCGCCGAGGCGACCACGGCCACACGCTTCGAGCGGACGATCTCCGCCTTGGCGCGCCCGAGCTCGGCGGCCGTGTCCGGTCGGAGCACCGAGTACACGCCGGCCGCCCCGCAGCACAGCCCGTCGGGGTCCAGCTCGACGACCGGATGCCCTGACGCCTCGACCACGACCCGCGGCTCGCGGGTGATCCGCTGGGCGTGGCGAAGGTGGCACGGGTCCTGGACCGCGACGGGATCACCACCGGAGAACCGGGGCAGCCGGCCGTCCTCGATCGCCGCGGCAA
>DATHYU010000441.1:0-7348 GCA_035458965.1 Acidimicrobiia bacterium
AGCCCGGTTCCCGTCGCCACCTCGCCCTCGCCCAGGGCCTCGCCGTCGACCCCGAGGACGGGGCCTCGGCGAACGGCATCGCGTGGGACTTCACCGGGCCGTGCTTCCGGCCGACCGCCGGCAGTGGGACCCCGGTGAGCATCGGCTCGATCGTGGGGGTGTACGGGGCCGCATCCGGTGGCGAGGTCTGCGACGTCGATCGGCTCGCCGAGTTGCTGACGGACAACCCGCGCGTCGGCCGGGGCTGGGCCGGCGTCCACGAGATCGCCTTCGAGGACCTGGGCCGGTTCCTCGCCACCCTCACGCCCGTCGTCCTGCTCGACGACACCCAGGTGACGAACCATGGCTGGCGCAACGGGACCATCGTTCCCCGTCAGGCGATCCTCCAGCGCGGGACGACGGTGATGGTGGACTCCCACGGTGTCCCCGCCGTCCGGTGCCTGTCGGGCAGCCCATTGCGGCCTCCCCGGGGGCTCCCGGCCGGGCCCACCTTCGAGGGACCCTTGTGGGACGGCTTCCTCGGCGCCGCCGCCGCGGCGCCGGTCCCGACCGGCCTGCCCGTCGATGCCTTCGTGCTCATCGACATGCGCACCGGAGAGCTCACCACCCGCCCGTCCGGCGTCGACGGGGAGCCGGCCGGCCTCGCCGGGCCGGTCGTCGGATACGAGGGCTGAAGGGCCCGGTCCCGGCGCCTGCTCCGACCGGTACCGTGTACGGCGGTCGACGAAAGGCAGGCAATGGGCGAACGCGTCGTGATCCTCGGTGCGGCCGGACGGGACTTCCACGAGTTCAACGTGCGGTTCCGGTCGAATCCCGACGTCGAGGTCGTGGCGTTCACGGCCACCCAGATCCCCGACATCGACGATCGCCGCTATCCCCCCGAGCTCGCCGGCGACCGCTATCCCGACGGCATCCCGATCGTCGCCGAGGATCAGCTGGAGCGGCTCATCGACGAGCGGCACGTCGATCGAGCGGTCTTCGCCTACAGCGATGTCTCCCACGAGTACGTCATGCACCTCGCGGCGCGGGCCACCGCAGCCGGGGCGGTGTTCGAGCTTCCCGGCGGTTCGTCGATGCTGCGGTCCGTCCGGCCGGTCGTGTCGGTGACCGCCGCCCGGACCGGGGCCGGCAAGAGCCAGACGAGCCGGGCGATCCGCCGCACGCTCGCCGACGCCGGCCGGCGGGTCGCCGCCATTCGCCACCCGATGCCGTACGGCAACCTCGTTCGACAGCGTCTTCAGCGGTTCGCCACCTTCGAGGACCTCGATGCCGCCGAGGTGACGATCGAAGAGCGTGAGGAGTACGAGCCGTATCTCGCCGAGGGCGCCGTGATCTTCGCGGGTGCCGACTACGAGGCGATCCTGCGAGCCGCCGAGGAGGAGGCCGACGTGATCGTGTGGGACGGCGGCAACAACGATGCGCCGTTCATCCGGCCCGACGTCGACATCTGTGTCCTCGATCCCCATCGCGCCGGTCACGAGCTGCGGTACTGGCCCGGCGAGGCCAATCTGCGGCGCGCCGGAGTGGTCATCATCAACAAGGTCCGCACGGCGGACCCGGCCGATCTGGAGACCCTCCGCGCCAACGTCGCCGCCGTGAACCCCGATGCCGTCGTCGTCGAGGCCGCCTCCCCGGTGTCGGTCGACGATCCCGCCGCCATCGCCGGCAAGCGGGTCTTGATCGTCGAAGACGGTCCGACGATCACCCACGGCGAGATGGCGTACGGCGCCGGGTGGGTGGCGGCCCGGGAGCACGGAGCGGCAGAGATCGTCGATCCGCGTCCCTACGCCGTCGGTTCGATCGTGGAGGTCTTCGAGCGCTACGGGCACATCCGGGATGTGCTCCCGGCGATGGGGTACGGCGACCGCCAGCGCGCGGAGCTGCGGGAGACGATCCTGGCGACCGGTGCCGACCTCGTGATCGTGGGCACGCCGATCGATCTCATGGGAGTCCTCGACCTCGACGTGCCTGCGGTGCGGATCGGCTACGACCTGGAGATCGTCTCCGGGCCGTCCCTGGAGGAGCTGCTGGCTCCGGTGTCGTAGGACCGGGCTAGGAGCCCTTGGGATCCTTGCCGGCGAGGCGGTCCACCACGTCCTCGACGGCGTTCTCGACCGTCTCGAAGACCTTGCGGGTGCGGCCCGGCAGGGACTTGGCCTTCTTCTCCTCTGCGGCCCCGAGCACGGTGTCCTCGTACGAGACGGTCTCGTCCTCCACGAGCAGCCGCCGACGCCGCTGATGGATCCACAGGAACACGTCTCCCTCGGTGCTGTCTTTCATCGCGTCGACGAGCCCTTCGCGTCGCGCCGTCTCGATGGTCGGCAGGTAGGTCCGCTCGTACCAGTCTGCGGCGATCACCTCCGGCGGCAGGACCCGCTGCCGGGCCTGCATGAGGTGATACCCGTGGACCCGGACGTGCTCGAGCATGCGTCGGTAGCCCACGGCCCGGGACACGAGGATCCGTGCGTCCGGGCGGACCCGGCCGAGGCCGCTGTGGTCCATGAAGGCCTGCTCCTGTTGGAGGTGGAGGAGCTTGCCGAAGTCCATCTCGGGGGTGATGTCGAGCCCCGTGTGGATCTCCGTGATCTCGGCATCGAGGAACTCGATGCCCCTGGACTTGGCGATGGCGACACGGTGGTGCCCGTCGATGACGTAGTAGGCGCCGTTCACCTCGTAGGCCTGGATCGGTGGGAAGTCGCCTTCGGGCCATCGCTTCTCGAGCGCCTCCCATCGGCGACGCATGTGAGGTCGCTTGGGCAGCCAGTCGTCGGTGAAGTCGGACGACCGTGCTGCAGACCCCACGATGTTGTCCACGCGGATCGTGCGGACGCCTTTGTACGACTGCTGCCACAGTCGGAGACGCTCCCGGACCTCCTCGAAGGGGATCAGTCCGTCGTCGCCGCCGGTCACGGATCGGGTGAGCCGCCGGTAGACCTCCTTGCGGTGCGCCTTGGGGAAGCTCGAGATCGGCGGCAGGTGGTCCCAGCTCATCAGATCTCCAGGACGCGGTGGGGGATCACATTGACGACGGTCGTGTCGCCCATCGCACGGTCGGGCTTGTCGAATCCGTGCGGGTGGACGTGCCCGTGGAGCAGGTAGCGGGGGCGGAGACTCGCGACGAGGTCGTGGAAGGCCGAGAACCCCCGGTGGGGGTCGTCGGGGCCGTCACCGACGTCCCGTGGCGGGGAGTGGGCGATGACGATGTCGACGAGCCGGCCGGCGCCACGGCGTCCCCGGCGGGCTCGCCGAACGAGCCGTCGCACGCGCTTGGCCATCTCGCGGTCGGTGTACTGATTGGGCCCGGGGCGGTACCGGATCGATCCACCGACGCCTGCGATGCGCAGTCCCTTGGTCTCGGCGACCACGAGGTCGAGGTTCTCTCCTCCTGCCGGGAGCCGATCATCGGGCTCCCAGAGGGATTCGAACGAGGGGACGCCGACGGAGACGCCCGAGTCGCCCGACGCGGCCGATCGGGCGTAGCGATCCTTCACCGGGGTCAGATCGGGGTCGTGGTTGCCGGGAACGAACAGCACCCGGCGGTTGGTGGCGTCGGCGATCCGCTCGAGATACCCGGCGGGGAGATCGCCACAGGACACGACGATGTCGGGAGCGATCTCGCGGAGCCGTTCGACCGACAGGCTTCGGTCGATCTCGTCGGAGATGGCGAGAATCCGGGGCACCGGGGCATGGTACGGGGCGCTGGTAGGGTCCCGCGAGCCCATGGTCGACCACCCTCTCCGCCCCTCCGCCGTCGTCGGCGTCGTCGGCGGGGGCCAGCTCGCCCGCATGATGGCCCAGGCCGCCGGTCCTCTCGGGATCGACCTGCGGGTGCTCGGCGGCCCGAGCGATGAAGGCGCGGCGACGGTCGCTCCGATCGAACGCGGCGACATCACCGATCCCGGGACCCTCGAGCGGTTCGCCGCAGCGTGCGACGTCCTCACGTTCGACCACGAGTTGGTGCCGATCGAGACCGTTCGTCACGTCGAGGAGGCCGGCCACGCCGTTCGTCCTGGCTCGGCCTCCCTCAGGTTGTCGGACAAGGCCTTGCTGCGCGAGGCGCTGGCCGGACGGTTCCCGCTGCCGCCGCACACCGTCGCCCACGCCGCTTCGGAGGCGGTCGCCTTCGGCGACGAACATGGATGGCCCGTCGTCGTCAAGGCCGCCCGGGGCGGCTACGACGGGCGGGGCGTGAACGTTGCGGAGAACGCGCAGGATGTCGCTCTGTTCATGCACGCCCTCGATGAGGGCGTGCCGGCGGTCGTCGAACCGGTGCTGGATCTCGAGGCCGAGCTGGCCGTGGTCGTGGTGCGGCGCCCGGGCGGGGAGATGCGGACGTACCCGGTGGTGCGCACGATCCAGGTCGACGGCCAGTGCCACGAGGTCGCCTACCCCGCCGGGGTCGAACGGTCGGTCGAGGAGGCGGCGACCCGGCTGGCGGGCGAGGTGGCCGAGACGATCGGCGCCGTCGGGATCCTCGCCGTCGAGTGCTTCGTCGTGGACGGCGAGGTGCTGCTCAATGAGATCGCCCCGCGGCCCCACAACAGCGGCCACTGGACCATCGACGGGGCGGTGACCTCGCAGTTCGAGAACCACCTCCGGGCGGTCCTCGACCGGCCACTGGGATCGACCGAGCCGTCCTGGCCGGCGGTGACGATGCTCAACCTCATCCCCGGTGATCCGCCGGCCGACCCGCGCGATCACGTGGCGGCGGCCCTCGCGACGGGAGCCCACGTCCACGTCTACGACAAGACCCCGCGTCCCGGCCGCAAGGTCGGCCATGTGACCGCCACCGGGAGCGATCCGGGGGCGGTGCGGGCGCAGGCGATCGCCGCGGCTGCTTCGATGGGGTCGATCACCGCAGGAGGTAGCCCGTGACCGAGACCCCCCTCGTCGGCGTCGTGATGGGATCGAAGAGCGACCTGGAGACCATGCAGGGCGCCGTCGAGATGCTCGACCGCTTCGGGGTGTCCCACGAGGTCCGGGTCGTCTCCGCGCACCGCACCCCCGAGGACATGATCGCCTACGGCAAGGAAGCCGCCGGCCGGGGCCTTCGGGTGATCATCGCCGGAGCCGGGGGAGCGGCCCACCTGCCGGGCATGCTGGCGTCGGTGACGACGCTCCCGGTGATCGGGGTGCCGGTCGGGATCACGAAGCTGCAGGGCCTCGACTCGCTGCTGTCGATCGTCCAGATGCCCAAGGGTGTCCCGGTGGCCACCGTCGCGATCGACAACTCACGCAATGCCGGGCTGCTGGCCGTCCGGATCCTGGCGTCGGGCGATCCGGCGCTGACGGCGGCCATGAACGAGTACCAGGCCGAGCTCGCCGACATGGCCCGGGGGCAGTCGGCGGAGCTGTAGGCGTCAGAGCGCCGAGGGCTCCCGGTTCGGCCAAAGGCGGAATCCGGGAGCCGCGGCAGGTCAGGACATCGCGATGGGGCCGACCGGTCCGGTGATCGTCCATCCGTCGGGTGTCGGCTCGGCGCCGTAGGTGAGGTACACCGCGCAGAGCGACCCGCACCAGAGCTCCATGCCGATCTCGGCGCGGTCGTCGAGCAGGAGCAGCGTCGACACGGTCACGATGGCGGTCCGGGTCGGCGCCGCATCGAAGCGGGCCTCGATCTCGGCAGCGGTGTCGTCGACGAACGTGACCTTCGCCACGCCTTCGAGCGAGGCGGCGGCCATCTCGAGGTCGAGCCACTGCAGGGGCCGCTGCGGATCGCCGGCGATGAACCGGCCGACGAGGATCTCGTCGAACACGCTCCGGCCGCCGAACGAGTTGTCCGTCGTGACGAGGCGCCGCACGGCGTCGGCGACGAGCTGCGCCTGTCCGGCGTCCTCGAAGACCGGCGGGTCGGTCGGCGCGGGATCGGTGTTCTCGACCTCGACCTCGGCCGCGGTCACGATGCCGTCGGCGATCTCGAACGTCACGCGTCCGGGCCTCAGGTCGGCCGTCAGGGCGAACGCCTCGCCGTCCTCCATGCCGATTCGCCAGAGGCGGCCCTCCGACTCGGCGCGGGCGATGGCCTCGGCCTTGGGCATGCCGACGAACGGGAGGGGGTCGTCGAACCCGACGCCGTCGGTTCCGTCGATGTCGAGGGACTCGGTGTCGGCAGCCTCGTCGTCGCCGCCTCCTGCGGCGAGGGCGATTCCGCCCAGGGCGAGTCCCAGGACGAGGATCGTGATGATGGTGAGTCGCACGGGTCGCACGGGGTGTCCTTCGGTTGCTCGATGGTGGGACGCGCGCGGGCCTGCCCGAGGTTCCCCGGATGTGGCCGTCCTCGGGACGGGCCCACCGGCCCGACGTCGGCCGGCTCAGCGCCCCGAGACGTACAGGTCGCCGTCGCGCTCGGTCACCGAGCCTCGACCCAGCGGGAGCACCCTGGTCAGCGACTTGAACGCGGCGCCGAGGAAGGGCACCTTGGCGAACACGCCGCCCGGGCCCTTCGTCATCCGTCCCGTTTCGACGTCGTACTTCGCACCGTGCCAGGGGCAGGTGAGGCATCCCTCGGCATCGATGGATCCGTCGGCGAGGTCGGCCATGAGATGGCGGCAACGGCGCGTCACGGCGAACCGGTCGCCGTCGTGGTTGCCGACCGCCCATCGGCCGGATCCGGTCACGGTCCCGGGGGGATTGTCTGCTGCAGGACCTGCTGGGGTTTCGTAGCTCATGGAATGAACCTACCTGAGGCAGGGTGCACGAACCCGTGGCGGCCAATGCGACACCGACTTCACGGATCGGCCGAAGCGTTCAACCGGCCGTCAGGTCGCGCCGAACGGGGTGTGTGTCTGAGGCTCGAACCGGTTGGTGACCCACTGGCCGGTCCGAGGCGGAAGCGCCATCCAGCGTGAGACGACGATGCGGATCGCCAGGATGAGCATCGGCTCGGGCACGTCGACGGCGCCATCGACGTGGCCGATCACCCGAGATCGCACCCGGGCGACGCCGAACTCGACGGTCTCCGTGAGTGTCGTGTGCTCGAGGGTGATGGTGCACGACGTGTCGACCTCGCCCACCCGTCCGCACAGGACACGGTGGGTCTCCCATCGATACCTCGTCGTCAAGGATCGGGCTTCGACGACGAGTGGCAGCTCGACCCCGTGCGCCGTGAGGGCATATCGACGGCGCCAGCTCCGTCGTCTCGCGGTGGCCACCCTCTGGCCGGACACCTCGTCGACCAGCGACCACCGGCGCGGGAGATGGCGGATGCGCCAGGTCGTCCCTGTTCCCGAGGCGGAGCGGCGGCGCACCGTCGCGATCCGGGCCGGTCCGAGGTCGACGCCGACGAACCCCGGGCCCCAGGTCAGCCGATCGGCCTCGGACCCCATACCCCTCGATGTGGTGAAGGGGA
>DATHYU010000442.1:0-9191 GCA_035458965.1 Acidimicrobiia bacterium
GGTTCATGGTCAGCAGCGCCACGGGGCCATCCGTGCGATACACGAGCTCCGTCAGGTTCATTCCGCGTGTCCTATTTACCGACCGGTAAGTAGGTTACTACCATCGAGCCCGTGTCCGCTCTCGAGCCGTACCTTCGGCCCACCGATTTCATCGACGCCGACCATCCCGACGTCGCGGCCTACGCCCGCGACGCGGTCGGCTCCGCGACGGACCCCATCGACCAGGCGATCGCCCTCTACCACCGGGTGCGCGACGATGTCCGGTATCAGCCCTACCGCTTCTCCCTGCACCCCGAGGACATGACCGCTTCGTCGGCGCTCGCCCGAGGCGAGGCGTTCTGTGTGCCGAAGGCCGTCCTCCTCGCCGCCGGCGGCCGGGTGGTCGGGATCCCGACCCGGCTCGGGTTCGCAGCCGTGCGCAACCACCTCACCACCGAGAAGCTGCGCGAGTCTCTCGGCACCGACATGTTCTACTGGCACGGCTACATGGAGTTCCACCTCGACGGACGCTGGGTGAAGGCGACACCGGCGTTCAACCTGTCGCTCTGCGAGAAGGCCGGGGTCAAGCCCCTCGAGTTCGACGGCCGCAGCGACTCGATCTTCCATGAATACGACGCCGCCGGCCGCCGCCACATGGAGTACGTCGAGGACTACGGCCAGTACGCCGATCTGCCGCTCGACCGGATGACGCGCGAGTTGACGGCCGCCTACCCGCACCTCGACATGAACGTCCCCGGCGACTTCGAGGTCGAGATCGAAGAGGAGCGCCACGGATGAGACGGGCCCTCGTCGTCGGCGGCAGCGGCCCATCGGGCCCCTACCTGCTCAGGGGGCTCGCCGACCGCGACTTCGACGTCACGATGTTCCACACCGGCCGTCACGAGCTCGAAGACAACCCCGACATCGAACACATCCACGGCGATCCCTTCTCGGCGGAGGGCATCGCCGAGGCCCTCGGCAACCGCACCTTCGACGTGTCGATCGCCACCTATGGCAAGGTGCGTCACATCGCCCGGCACCTGGCCGACAAGACGACGCAGTTCATCTCGGTCGGGGGCACCCCGGTGTACACGGGGCACGTCACGCCGTCGGCGCTGCACCCATGGGGCCACCCGATCGGCATACGCGAGGACCACCCCCGGGTGCCGCCCGATGGCATCCCCGGCGAGACGTACGGATCGGCCGCGATCCGGCGAACCGAGGACGTGGTCCTCGGTCTCGGGCATGCCCACGCGTTCGGCGCGTCGATCTTCCGGTATCCCTCGATCTACGGGCCCCGGAACCCGCATGCGTGGGAATGGTCGGTGATCAAGCGCATCCTCGACGGCCGCGACTTCATATGTGTCCCCGATGGCGGACTGCCGGTGCACTCGCGCCTCTCGGCGTGGAATGCGGCCCACAGCATCCTCATGGCCGTCGATCTCCCCGAGCACGCCGCCGGCCAGGCCTTCAACTGCGCCGACGACGAGCAGTTCATGCTTCGCCAGTGGATGGAGCTCACGATGGAGTACGCGGGCGGATCGCTCGAATTCGTCTCGGTACCCGGGGACATCCCGTCGCCCGCCTGGGGGACGATGGTCTTCCACTACTCCGGCAGTCCCCACGTCGTGATCGACACGACGAGGATCCGCGAGGTGCTCGGCTATGCCGATGCCATGCCCCCTCGCGAAGGCCTGAAGGCGACCGTGGAGTGGATCCTCGAGAACCGGGGCGACAGCGACCGCTGGTCGGTGCTCGACCGCTTCGACTACGACGCCGAGGACGCCTTCGTCGACTCCTGGCGCTCGGCGGTGAAGAGCATCGACATGAGCCACTGGCGGGACTGGACGATGCCGCTGCCCCAGACGTCGTCGGGGAAGAAGAAGGACTAGGGCGCTAGAACCGCTCGTCGGTCGCGAGCATCGAGAACATCCGCATGTCGTGGCGCCCGGCGCCGACCGGCGTCCACGACCGCAGCGTCCCTTCGGGATGGAACCCGGCCTGCTGGGCGATGCGGATGCCGTACTCGTTGTCCGGCTCGGTCGTCAGCTCGAGGCGCACCATGCCGAGCTCGTCGAACGCCCAGGCCGCGATCGCCTTGACGGCGTGGAGGGCGGCGTGCTGGCCGCGGTGGCTCGGGGCCACCCAGTAGTCCACGACCGCCCGCTCGGCATCGCCGTGGACCGGCCACAGTCCTGCGTGCCCGATGGCGGTGCCGTCCTCGGCGATGGCGAAGGGGTAACCCTCCCCCGCCCGGGCCCTGCTCGCCTGCCGCTGGATGAAGGCGATTGCATCCTCGTCGTCGACCTCGGAGGGGACGGCGCGGGTCGCCGAGATGTCGGGAGCGGCCGACGCCTCCCGGACGAGATCGACGTCGCCGTCCTCGAAGGGCCGGAGCGAGAACGGGCCCGCCCGCAGGGTCGGGATCGTGAAGCCGAGTGCCATGGCTGCAGCGTACGCGATGCCCGGGACCCGGGACGCCGGAGCGTGGACCGTTCCTGTCGGACGTTGGAAGACCTCTGTCCCTTCGGCTCTGATCCGTCCGGCCACCCCGACATAGGGTGTCCTATGAACCCCCGATTCGACGCTCTACGTGGGTGAAGAGTCTGGAGCACTCGTGCGGGTAGAGCACGCGGCACCGAACCGATACGCCGCCGAATACTCGGAGTTCTTCGCCGCCGTCCAACCTCGGCTCCGGCACGCCCTCGCCGCAGCGCTCGGGAGCGAGGTCGGGATCGAGGCGGCGCAGGAGGCGATGGCCTGGGGTTGGGAGCACTGGGCCGAGCTGCGGGAGATGGACAACCCCGCCGGCTACCTGTACCGGGTGGGACGGTCCCGTTCACGGCGCTTCCGGTTCCGCCGGCCACCGGCCGGGCTGCCGCCCGTGCAGAAGTCCAATCAGCTTCCCTGGGTCGAGCCTGGGCTGCCCAAGGCCCTGGAGCGCCTCTCCGAACGACAGCGGATCGTGGTGGTGCTGGTGTACTCGATGGGCTGGACCTTCGCAGAGGCGGCGGAGATGCTCGGCGTGTCGATCGGCACCGTCCAGACGCACGCAGAACGCGGTCTCGTCCGTCTCCGCAGGGCATTGGGAGGTGCAGCATGACCACGGACCTCCTCCGTCAGCTGGAGGACTACGCCGCCCACTTCGAGGCCGGCCTCGCCGACTTCGCGGTCGACGACGTCGTCGGGTCGGGCGTCGACCAGGTCGAGTCCCCCCGTCGACGGTTCCGGCCCTCGCTGGCGATCGCGGCCGCGGTGCTCGTGACCGCGGTGTCGGTGGGCGTGCCGCTGTTCCTCCTCCGCCGGCAGCCCGGGTCCGGCGTCGTCGGAGATCCGGGGGCGACGACCACGATCCCCGCGACCACGACCGTCACCCCGACGACGATCGACGCGAGCCCGATCACCTGGGTCGAGCCCGTCTGGGAGCGGGTCCTCGATGTCGGCCTCGCCGACGAGGGCATGGAGTACATGGAGGCGATCACGACCGGCGGGCCCGGGTTCGTGGCCGTCGGATCCGACTGCGGGACCGGGCTCTGCGAGCCGCCGGGCAGTCATTACGAGACCGACGACTGGGATGCCGCCGTGTGGGTGTCGGTCGACGGCTCGACCTGGCAGCGCGTGCCTCATGACGAGGAGGCTCTCGGCGGGCCCGGCAGCCAGGACATGCTCGACGTGGTCGAAGCCGGGCCGGGCCTGGTCGCCGTGGGCATCGTCGACCACGCGTACTGGGGAGGACGCCGGGCGCCGTGGGAGGTCCGGCCCGGCGAGGGGCCGCTGGGCAGCCTGCCGGGGTACCGGCACGAGGAGGGCCGCGACGACATCGACGCAGCCGTCTGGGTCTCCGAGGACGGGATCACCTGGGAACGCGTCGGCGACCCGAACGCGGTCTTCTCAGGGCCCGCCTATGGATCGGCACCCGAAGCCGGGGACCAGGGGATGGAGGCGGTCGCGGTCGGCAAGGGCCTGATCGTCGCCGTCGGGTCGGCCCACGAGGACGCCGCCGTCTGGGTCTCGACCGACGGGTACGACTGGCAGCGGATCCCCCACGACGACGCGGTGTTCGGCGGCATGTCGGGACAGTGGATGCACGACGTGACCTTCACCGGCGAACGCTTCATCGCCGTGGGGACCGACCTGGCGTGTCCCGAGTGCATCGACCGGTTCGCCCCGCAGGCCGCGGTGTGGACGTCGGAGGACGGGATCACCTGGTCCCGGGTCCCCCGTGACCCCGAGGTGTTCGGCGCCGGCCCCGACGGCTTCGCGATGCTGACGATGTGGTCGGTGACCGCCACCGACACCGGGTACGTCGCCGCGGGCATGTCGGACAGCAGGATGCCGCTGTGGTTCTCGGAGGACGGGACGGAGTGGACCAGGGTCCAGGATCCCGACGCGCCGTTCGCCTATCCGAGCCCCACGGTCTACTGGAACGAGAGCCGGCTCTTCCACGAGCCCGTGAAGGCACTCGCGGCGACGCCCGACGGGATCATCGCCGCGTCGTGGGATCGGGAATCGACCGATGTCACCGGCCCGGGCGACGGCATGGAGCGGACCGGCTTCGAGCACGACTGGCACTGGGGCCACATCCTCCCGGTGATCGCCCGGACCGATGTGATCGTCGCCGGCGACACCGCCATCGCCGTCGGATACGCAGACGGCGACGCCGCCGTCTGGGTCGCCGATCTCGGCGGATGAGAACGTGAAAGGGGAAACCCATGACGAACGCACGCAGAATCCTGATCCTGCTCGTGGTGCTCACCCTCCCGCTCTGGGCCGCCGCCGGGGCGGCCGGAAAGCCCGATGGTGCGAAGCCGTGCGACAACCCACCCTGCAAGGACGAGCCGCCTCCCGACCCCTCGGGGGAAGTGGAGATCAGCGTCCAAGCCAACCTGCCGTGGACCCAGGAGGCGTCCGACACCGTGATCTATGAGATCTCGGTCATCAAACCGTCGGAGCTGAGCGTCGACGTGGCCAGCTCGCTCGGCGGCTCGGTCGGCACGATCGAAGCCGGAGAATCGACGATCGATCAGACGTACGAGGTGTTGAGCGACTACGAGAACCTGGAGCTCGGAGGCGACCCCGTCACGCTGACGAACATCGTGACGGCGATGGCCGACGGCGAGGTCCTCGCCACGGCGTCGGCCGGCGTGCAGCTCCACAACGAGACCCCGCCCTGCGACTTCTCGAAGGAGATCCAGGGCCTCTGCATCTGGACACCGACCGGCCCGGGCAACTGGACGGTCAGCGTGGACCCGGCCAGCCCCCGCCCGACCAACGTCCTGATCACCCTCCGCGACCACGTGCCGGGCAACTGGTGCCCCTCCGGCATCAATGCGAAGTGGCGGCCGGGCGACGACCCCGTGACGACCACCTTCACGATCCCGGATTGGAAGGGTGGCGATCCCGGCGCGGCGGTGTGCGAAATCGGAGGCGCCGGCGGCGACTTCTTCGGTGTCGGGACACCGAGCTCGTTCTTCCTGGCGGTCAGCGGGCGGGTGACGGTGTCGCAGTGAGCCCCCGGCGAGGCCGGAGGCTCCCGCTCAGACCGGGGACATGAACCGGTTCCTCGGCGCCGTCGTCAGATCGACCGGCTCAGCGCCACGGACCACCTCGGCGGACCCCAGGCCCGCCATCTGGGCGATCCTCCCCGCCTCCTCCTCGACCCCCGACCAGACCGTCGGGGCGAACGATCCGAAGGGCGACGCCCGCACCTCGAGGCGGTCGCCGTCCACCGTCATCGCCCACACACCGGCGACGGCTCCGTCGACGAGCACGACCGACGTCGCGTTCCCGCTGGCGTCGTAGACGTAGGGGGTCAACCCATCGGGCAGGAACCGTGACCGGTCCTTCCAGGTGACGAACAGGGCGTCCCAGATCGGGAGCAGGCGGACCCCCCGGGGCGGGTCCCCCCCGGGACCGGCGGAGGGGTCGGCTCCAGAGGCCTCGATCGCGAAGCGGGCCTGCGCCTTCGTGAGACCGGACCACCAGGCGAAGTCGTCGACCGTGGCCGGAGCGAAGCGCTCGAGGTACCAGCGGGCGAGCACCGTGCGGCACTCCCCCGGATCGGGAGTTGCGACGTCCACGCCGGGAAGCCAGGTCGCCCAGCGCGTGTAGGCGATCTCGGCCGACCGCCACGACCGCGCCCGGCGCACCCCGACGAGGCGGCTCTCGGTCGCCATCTGGGAGATCACGTTCGTCATGAAGCGGCGATCCGGCTCGGGCGGGTCGAGCCGCTCGGTGATCTCGGCCTTCGTCGCCATCCCGTCGCCGAGCACGTCGTCGACGCGCTCGGCCCACGCCTCGTAGGGGGCCGTGGTGAGCGACCGCCGGAGGTAGGTCCCGAACGCCCGGACGTTCCGGTCCCGGGTGGCGGGCACGACGACCGGGAGCAGGCCGACGGGCACGAGGAACGCGCTCCCCCGCAGGGTGCGCAGCCCGATGAGCGCCCGGTCGTCGAGGAGCCGCTCCAGGTCCTCGGGCCGATGATCGGGCAGCCGCGCCATGAGCTCCAGATGGGAGACCGGCGGCGACACGTAGAGGCCCAGCGACCCGGCCGCCACCTCGACGATCGAGGCCGGGCGCCGATCGATGTGGGTCGACGACCAGGGAATCGGCGGGGTCACACCCGTCCGATCACCTCGGCGCCGAAGCGGCGGATGGCCTCGAGGGTCGCCTCGTGGCCGGGGCCGCCCGGGTGCCGCATGCGGAGGGCGATGTGCTCGGCGCCGGTGACGTCGACCCACTCCTCCACCGTGTCACGCACCTCCTCGGGCGACCCGTACAGGAAGCGGCCGGGGGCGAGGCGGTCGAGCGTGAAGTCGGCGCGGTCCCTGACCTCGTCCACCCACGGCTCGAAGACCTTGCGATACA
Source organism: Acidimicrobiia bacterium (assembly GCA_035458965.1). Classification (GTDB taxonomy): domain Bacteria; phylum Actinomycetota; class Acidimicrobiia; order Spongiisociales; family UBA11373; genus DATHYU01. The sequence continues at coordinate 6,847 of DATHYU010000442.1, forward strand.
CCCCGACGTTGTAATAGAGCCGGTGCACCTGCATGGCGTAGGGAGCCCAGACCTCCTCGCACTCGGCGCGGCTGTCGCCGATCCACCCCTCTCGGAACAGGGCCACCCGCGGGGTCCGCCCGTTCGCCTCGGCAGCCCCGCGGTAGCGGTCGGCCAGGATCTTGATGTGCGCGGTGTCACGCTGGGGATCGCTGATCCAGACGTCCGCACGCCGGCCGGCCCGCTCGAGGCCCACCCGGGCGTGGGCCCCCATCCAGATCTCTGGGCCACCCGGCGTGAGGGGACCCGGCGTGACCTGCCCGGCCAGGTCGAAGTGCTCGCCGTGCAACTCCCAGGGCTCGCCCGAGAAGCACCCCTCGATGACGTCGAGCATCTCCTCGACGATCACCCCGCGAGCGTCGCGGTCGACCCCGAACATCTCGAAGTCGGGGACCTGGTGGCCGATCCCGAGGCCGAGCACTGCCCTGCCCTTCGAGATCCAGTCGAGCATGACGAGGTCCTCGGCGAGACGGACGGGGTGGTGCAGCGGGCCGGCCAGCACCGCTGCGCCGAACCGGATCGTCGACGTCGCCTGGAGCAGCGCCGACCCGAGCAGGTACGGCGACACGAGGGCGCCGCCGTGGGCCTGATGGAACTCGGGGAGGAAGACGTGCGTGAAGCCCGCCGCCTCGGCCGCCTGGACCTCTTCGACGAGCTCGTCGAAGAGCTCCGAGAGGTCCCGGTCCTTCACCTGGATCGGAAGGATGAGCCCGAACGTCGTCGTCATGCCTGGTCCTCCTTGAGCCACTCCCCGAGCGCCTCCAGTCTGGCGAAGAACCGCTCGACGTCGGGATCGATGATCGACAGCACCACCTCGTCCACCCGGGGCGCCCGGGCATCGCGGACCTGCTGCATCACGGCGTCGCGACCGGTGTCGGGGTCGTACCGCGAGATGTGCAGGCGGGTGGCCACGATGAAGCCCTCGGGGATCGACCCCCCGTTGACGTCGGCGAGCTTCTCGACGAGCTCGTCGACCTGACCGGCGTGCTGGGGCGTCCCCTGCCAGCCGTGCCCGAGGCGCAGCGCCCGGCGCATGGCGACCTTGGTGTGGCCCCCGACCATGAGCGGGTACGGGCGGCGCAGCGGGCGCGGCTCCATCCCGACCGGACCGACGACCGTGTCGAGCGAAGGCTCCGAGAACGCCCTGGTCAGCAGGTCGAGCGTCTCGTCGGTGATCCGTCCCCGCTCCTCGAAGGGCACCCCCAGGACGTCGAACTCCTCCTTCATCCACCCGGCGCCGGCGACCATCCGGGTCCGGCCGCCCGACAGGAAGTCGGCGGTTCCGATGAGCTTGGCCGTGACGACGGGGTGCCGGTACGGCGCCACGAACGCGCCGATGCCGATCTCCGGCGTCGTCGTGATCCCCGCCAGCCACGGCACGAGGGCGAAGGGGTCGTGGAAGGGCGTTCGCGGGTCGAGGGAGATGACGCCATCGCTGCGATACGGATAGGCATCGTCGAACTCGTGGGGCACGACGACGTGATCGCTCACCCAGAGCGAGGCGAACCCGAGGCGCTCGGCGGTCTGCGCCGTGCGCTTCATGAACTCCGTCGTCGCCAGCGGCCCGAAGTGCGGGACGTGCAGGCCGTATTTCACCGGTAGGCCCCCGTGCGGAGCCGTTCGAACTCGACGGCGAGGTCTTCGAGCAGCAGGTCCCGCACGGCATCGTCGATCTCTCCCTTGCAGGCCTCGGCGAGGGCGGCGAGGTGCGAGCGCCGATCCTCCAGGGGGTCGCCGGTGGGATCCGGGAGCGCGGCGCCCGTGCCCCCGAGCACCTCCCGAATCCGCCCGACGAGCTGGTCGATCTGGTCGGCGCGCCACTGCACGCGGGCGCCGATGTTGCCGAGGAGCTCGATCGCGGCGGTGACCTGCGAGCGGGCGTAGGGATCCTCCACCGCGGGCAGGACGGTCTCGCGCAGCGACGTCGCGATGCCCTCGAAGAGGCGGTCGAGGGAGTTCTGCATCACGCCGCCCCCTTCCAGCCCAGCTCGCGGACGAGCTGACGCATGATGTAGAGGTTCTGGTGGCCCATCGACGCGAGCCGGAGGTCGTTGGTCCGCCCGTCCTCGAACGACCGGCTCCCCCCGAGGTGGGGTGCCGACGCCCGCAGGTGACCGAACAGCGTCCAGAACCGGTAGACGTCGTCGGTGATCGGCAGCCGGGTCAGCGCCTCATAGCGGTCGAGGTACTCGTCGCGATCGAGGAGCTGCGACACCAGCGGCGACCGGCCGCGGAACAGCGGCATGCCCGCCCAGGCCACGTCGAAGCCGATGTCGCCGACGTGGGCCAGCTCCCAGTCGAACACG
>DATHYU010000443.1:0-2267 GCA_035458965.1 Acidimicrobiia bacterium
CAGGAACCCGACGAGGGCGACGCCGGCGAAGAGGCCGGTCTGGAAGTCCATCTTCCACACGGGGAGCGGGAGGAACGTCCGCAGGAGGTTCTCGAACGCCTTGCTGACGAGGTACCCGACGCCGATGCCCAGCAGGACCCCCAGGAAGGCGATCTGCGCGCTGACCAACAGGGGCCGCAGGGCGATCTGGCGAGGCGGTACGCCCAGGGCCATGGCGACGCCGAACTCCCTCCGCTGCTGCTGGGTCATGCGATGGATCATCAGATACGCCGCCACCACGGCGCCCGTGAACAGCAGGATCGCCAGGGCGTTGAACATCTGCTGGTCGGTGTCGATGTCCGCGAGCAGCGTCGTGTAGCCGGTGTTGTCGTCGCGGGTGGTCACGTCGGCGCCCAGGCCGGCGGCGGCGAGACCGGATTCGATGGCCTCCACCACCGCTCGTCGGTCTGCGCCGGGCTCGAGCAGGACGACGGCATCGTTGACGGCGCCCGGCGTGTCGGCCAGGGCCTGAGCGGTCTCGAGGGACGTGAAGACGGCGGCAAAGCCCGCCTCCGAGAGGAACAACTCACCCGGTGGGGAGACGACGAAGTACTCGGGGGTCGTGGCCCGGGCGACGTAGCCGAGCCGTGTCCCGCCCCGGACCGTCACCTCCCCGGAGTCGGGGAGGTCGTAGAACGACGCGAAGTTGTTCTCGAGCATGGCGACCGGTGCGCCGACGTCGGCCTCCGACAGCATGCGCCCACCGAAGACGTGGAACCGGGCGACATCGGGCTGACCGGAGGAGAGGTCGGCACCCATGATCTCGCCACGAACGAGCACCGGGCCCTCCGGGGCCTCGGCCTCGACCTGCGTCGGGACGAGGAGCCGCTCGGAGATCGCGCGGACACCTTCGATCGGGCCGACGACGCCGTCGAGGGTTCCCTCTTCGACGACGCTGCCAGGAATCATCGCGACGCGCACGTCGTACATGCCGAGCGACTCGTAGCTCTCGGCGTAGCTCACCCGCCGCCACTCGGCGTTGCTGGTGAGCCCGGCGTAGCCGCCCGTCCCGAGGGCGATGACGAGGGCGATGGCACCGACCTTCACCCAGTGGGCCCGGAGATCCCGGAGGGACCAGCGCCAGAGCGTGGAGGTGGAGGCGGCCACGGTCGCCTACCAGTGCAGGTCGGCGACGTCGGACTTGCCGCCCACCGGAGGTCCGTCGGAGACGATCATCCCGCTCGACAGCTCCACCACGCGATCGGCGATACGGGAGATCTCCCGGTTGTGGGTCACGACGAGGACCGCCTTGGCGGCTTGCGCCTGCTCCTCGAGGAGCCGCAGGATCTGCACGCCGGTCGTGAAGTCGAGCTCGCCGGTCGGTTCGTCAGCCAGGACGACCGGGTTCCCGGTGGCGAGGGCCCGTGCGATCGCGACCCGCTGTTGCTCACCGCCGGAGAGCTCGTGTGGGAAGCGGTCGGCGTGATCGGCGAGGCCGACGGCCTCGAGCACGTCGAAGGCGTCCACCCCCCGATTGCCGGCGACATCGATGCCGAACTCGACGTTCTCGCGCGCCGTGAGGCCGGGGAAGATGTTGAACGACTGGAAGATGAAGCTCACGGTGGAGCGCCGGAAGGCGAACAGGTCGCGGCGCGACGACCTGCTGATGTCGACGCCTCCGACCTCGACGACGCCCTCGGTCGGGGTGTCGAGTGCGCCGATGATGTTCAGCAGCGTGGTCTTGCCGCTGCCGGAGGGACCGAGCACGACCACGAACTCCCCGGCGGCGACGGACAGGCTCACCTCCCGGAGAGCGGTGACGGCCACGGAGCCCTCGCCATACCGCTTGGTCACGTCCTTCAAAACGATCACGGGGACTCCTTCGAGCGGTCCCCGCCATGGTCCGTCGCAGCCGGACGACTGCCTAGGTCCGCTGGTCACAACCCGGATCGGCGGTCGCCGTCGCACCGAGAGACGACCGCCCGCAGATCGCGAAAGAATCTCTCGGTGCGCGGAAACCTTTGTGCGCCATCGATGGTCGAATGCGTCGCTCGTCATGGCGACGAGCCGAGGCCAACCCCTCGATGCACCTCTCGGAGGACCCGTGACCAGGTCACACAAGGTGAAGGCGACCCGGCAGCCGCAGCAGGCATCCGCCGGCAAGGAGACCAAGGCCGGCAAGGCCTACAAGGGGGCGAACTTCGTCACCCAGAAGGAAGCCTCCACCAAGAAGGGTGCGGCCAGGACGGCCGCCTCCCGAAAGACCGGGAAGAAGTAGCGAAGAAGCA
>DATHYU010000444.1:0-2113 GCA_035458965.1 Acidimicrobiia bacterium
TACGTGACGCCGACGCCGATGGCCCCGCCCCCCGGCAACGTGTTCGAGATCGCCGTCGATGCCTGGTTGGCGATGGCCGCCTGACCGTACGAGAGCCCGGGCAGGACCGCCACGAGGACGAACCAGTAGGTGACCAGGTTCCAGACGCCGACGGCGACGAGCGACGTCGTCTCCAGCCACGTCATGGCGCGGATCGTCGTCCACACGTCGCCGTAGTCCGCGATGCGGGGCATGACGCCGACGAAGATGCCGAGGACGACGGCGAGCGAGATCACCGCCCGGACGATCCGTCTGGCCGGGATCGATCGGCGCGTGGCCGTGGCGCTAGTCACGGGCGATCGCCTCCGTCCCTTGCTCGGTCGCGTCGTGGCCGAACGTCCGATTGGCGAGATGGGCGAGCGCACCGAGCACGACGCCGAGCCCGGCTCCGCCGATCACATCGTACGGAAGGTGGGCGCCGGTGTAGATGCGCAGGAGCCCGGTGGCGGTGGCGGCGGCGAACATCGCGACTCGCCCGAGAGGGGAGAGTTGGGGCGCCACGACCGTGGCGAGGCCGAACACGATCACCGCATGGCCCGAGACGAACCCGAGCCCTCCCCAGTCCGGTCGCTCGACGACGTCGGCCAGGAGGTCGGCGGGCCGTCCCCGTCCGACGATCTCCTTGACCAGCTTCGCGGCGAGCCACCCGACCACCCCTACGGAGAGCGCCGAGACGGTGAGGTCGAGACGTCGCCACAGGTAGGCCACGAGGAGCGTGGCCACGGGCACGAAGGCAAGGGCGCCCAACTGCATCAGCGGCCATGCCGGAACCTCGAGCCAGTCGGGGAGATCGTTCACCGGGCGAAAGAGGGACTCCTCGATGTCGCTCACGTCCCCGCCATGCGCGGCCAGCCACGTCACCGCCAGGACGACGGAGCCCAGCCCGGCGATCGCCATCCAGGTTCGCGCTCGGGGCGCGCCGCCAGGGCGTCCCGAGGCGCGTGCAACGCCCGAACCCCACCGGCCGGATCGCATGTCGCTCCTCAGTCAGACCTCCTCGCCGCCGCGGAAAGCCGTCTCCCGTGCGTGTGGCTCGTACGAGACCTCTCCGCCGCGGGTCACCTGAGCGATCATCTCCTCGCGTTCGCGTCCCTTGCGAGACGGGGTGATGAGGAGCAGGAGGCTGGGGAGCACGAGCAGGGAGACGAGGAGCGAGAAGCCGATCATCACGGCCGTCAGGACGCCGAACGTCTCGAACAGGGGCATCGGTGCCGTCGCCATCACGAGGAAGCCGGTCATGGAGGTGACCGCCGAGAGCGCCAGTGCGCCGCCGGTGCCCTCGCCGGCCCGGCGCAGTGCGGGGAATCGACTCGGCTCGTGCTCGAACTCCTCGATGAAGCGCATCGTGAAGTGGGTTGCGTAGTCCACGCCGACGCCGATGGCGATCGCGGCGATCGTCGCGGTGATGAGGTTGAGCCGGTACCCGACGACGTACATGAATCCATAGATCCAGGCGACCACCAGGAGGATCGGCACCATCGAGACGAGCGCGTAGCGAGTGGATCGCTTCAGGATCGACGCGAGACGACGGCCGAAGTGGCGGAACACGAAGAACAGCGTGATGAACACGAGCAGCGACGTGAGGACCACGGCCACCGGCAAGGACAGGAGCATCGCTTCCAGGAAGGAGTCGAGCGAGGCCTGGCCCGTGATCGCCCACCCGGACACGGCCACGGTGACGTCGCTGCCTGCGATCGCCTGCTCCAGGTCGGCGGCGGCCTGCTCGAGTGCCGCCCGGGCGCCGAGGATGATCTCGTCGTCCGTGAAGGTCGCGATGCCGACCGAGATGAGCGTGGCCTGCACCGGGCCGTCGACCGCCAGGAAGCGCTCCACCTGCTCGGGGCGGAAGACCTCGAACCCATCGTCGTTGACGACACCGTTCTCCAGGGCGTGGGCGTAGATCGCGGCGACCTGCGCCGGCGTGTCGGCCAGACCGTCGCCGTCCTGGTCGGTGATCTGGACCCCGGACGGCGCGATGGCCGCCCGCATCGGTGCCGACGCGGTTGCGATCCTCACGACCGTCACGGCGTTCGGTCCGAACTCGATGTCGCCGTTGAAGTCGCGGGTGAACTCG
>DATHYU010000445.1:0-3602 GCA_035458965.1 Acidimicrobiia bacterium
CACCAGCTGGGCTCCATCCGGCGTCCACGACGGATGCCGATGGGCGACGCCATGAGGACCGCAGGTGTCTGTCGACGTGAGCTTTCGTTCCACCGACGTGACCGGGTCCACACCGTACATCTCACAGTCGCGGCTGAAGACGATGAGACCCCGATCCACCTCCTCGGCAGCCGATGCCGGAACGACCGGCGCCACCGCAGCCAACACGGCGAAGGCGGCCCCGAGGCGTCGATGCACTGGCTCTCCCTTCCAGGGTTCATCCACCGTATGGGGCCGTGACCGGACCGGGCCAGGGGCGTTGGCCCCTGTGGCGATGGCGATCACGACGGTTCGAGACCTCTCCGCGTATGCTCGCCCTCTGGAACAGGAAGGGAGCCGACTCCGATGCCGAAGGGGCGGAACTGGATCGACGTCACGACGATGGGTGACCTGGTGGATCGCCGGGCGGAGGCACACCCCGACCGCGATGCCGTGATATTCCCCGATGCCCGGGTCACCTATCGCGAGCTCGCCGATCGTTCCGATGACGTCGCACGGGGACTGCTCGCCCTCGGTGTCGAGTCCGGCGACCGCGTCGGGTACTTCCTGCCCGACGGAGTCGACTGCGCTGCGATCCTCCTCGGTGCGGCGAAGGTCGGCGCCATCGCCGTCCCGGTGAACGCCCGGCTGAAGCCCCGCGAGGTCCTCCACGTCGTGACCCATTCGGGCATGAAGGTCCTCTTCTCGGCGACCACGTCGGCCGGCACCAACCTCATCGGAGTGATCCAGGAGGCGCTTGCGGGACTTGCGTCGGGGACACCCGGCGACCTCGCTCTTGCGGATGCCCCCGAGCTTCGCGCCGTCGTGGCACTCGACGACACCGCGACACCCGGGACGCTCGGCCGAGCGGGATTCGCCCGGCAAGCAGCAGGCGTCGATCCGGCCGACGTCGATCGCGCCCAGGCGGCCGTGCGAGTGCGCGATACGGCGGTCATCGTGTACACGTCGGGAACCACGGCGACGCCGAAGGGGGCGATGCTGAGCCACGAGGCCTTCTGCCGGCTCGCCGAGGGGTGCATGCGCCACCTCTGGGGTCTCGGCGAGGGCGAGAAGATGTGGATGCCGCTGCCGATGTTCCACATCGGGGGAATCGGCTTCCTGTTCGGATGTCTCTACCTCAGCGCGGCGCTCGTCCACAGCGGCCACTTCGACCCCGGCGTGGCACTCGCCCAGCTGCGCGACGAGGAGTGCGTCTTCGCCTTCCCGGGCTTCGAGACCATCTGGCTGCCGATCCTCAACCACCCCGACCGGACCGACGCCGACCTCTCGACCCTTCGCGCCGTGTGGTGCATCGGCGTCGAGGAACGGCTCCGCCAGATCCAGGATGCCACCCCGCACGCGGTGCTGCTCAGCGGCTTCGGCATGACGGAGAGCTGCGCGAACCTCACGTCGGCACATCCCACCGACACGCTGGATCAGCGGATCAAGACGGGCGGGCTCCCGCTGCCCGGCATGGAATGCGAGGTCCACGACCCCGAGACCGGGGAGCTGCTGCCACCGGGAAGCACCGGCGAGCTGTGGTTCCGGGGCCCGTCGGCCTTCGACGGGTACTTCCGGGATCCCGAGGCGAACGAGCAGTCATTCGACCGTCGCGGGTTCTTCAAGAGCGGCGACATCATGCGGATGGACCCCGACGGGCGCCTCACCTTCGTCAGCCGGGTCAAGGACATGATCAAGGTCGGTGGCGAGAACGTCGCCGCCGCCGAGCTCGAGGGCTACCTGCTCACGCACCCGGCGGTCCACAGCGTCCAGGTCGTCGCCGCACCGGACGCCAAGTACGTCGAGGTGCCGGCGGCCTTCATCCAGCTGAAGCCCGAGGCATCGGCCACCGAGCAGGAGATCATCGACTTCTGTCGCGGCCAGATCGCCTCGTTCCGGGTTCCCCGGTACGTGCGGTTCGTGACCGAGTGGCCGATGTCGGCGACCAAGATCAAGAAGATCACCCTGCGCGAGATGATCGCCCAGGAGCTCGCCGACGCCGGTATCACCGAAGCACCCCGGATCTCGTCGTAGGGCCGGAGCCGCCACGAAAGGGCGCTACGGCGTCGGCGCTGGAGCGATGGTCACGTCCTGGCCCCGGGGGCCGGCCGGCGACCGCGGCATCGCCGCGGCGGTGACCGCACCGATGACGAGCACGAGCCCGATCCACTGGCTCGCCGCGAACCGCTCGTCGAAGATGAGGTACGCCCACAACACGGTTCCCCCGGGTTGGAGCACGAGCATCATCGACGTCTGCCAGGCCTCCAGCCGCGGCAGGGCGTAGGCGATGAGGAGCCACGCGAACACCTGGGAACCGAGCGCCAGAGCGGCCAGCCAACCGTGGGCCGGCCACGTCGGGACGAGCGTGAAGCCACCGTCGAGGGGTGCCATGATCAGCGCGCCGACCGCGGCGCCGACCGTGGCCTCCGTCAGCGGACCGATCGACGTCGCATCGATGACACCGGACGACTGCCTGAGAAGCAGGAGATAGGCGACATAGAGAAACGCCGTGGTGGCACCCACGATGGCGCCCAGCACGGGATCCTCCCCCTGGGCCACGTCCGAGCCCAGGCCGGAGATGAGGAAGACGCCGGAGAGCGCCACCGGCGCCGCTGCGATGGCGATGGGCGTCGGACGCTGATGCAGCAGCAGCCAGCCGACGATCATCATGATGACGACGTGGATGCTCCCGAGCACCGTCGCAAGGCCCGCACCGATCAACTCGATGGCGACGTGCCACAAGGCGAAGTCGACGGCCAACGCGAGTCCCGCGGTGAACGCCAGGGTCCGCTGCCGAGCGGTTCTGCTGACCTCCTTGCGCGCCATGAGGCCGATGAGGCCGAGAGCCGGGAGCGCGTAGGCGGCCCGGAAGAACGCAACGGTGACCGGAGACTCGCCGGAGAGCCGGACCCAGATCGCGCTGAACGAGATGACGACGACACCGACGACCACCATCGCCCGCAGGACCCCGGGCCGATGCGCGACGCTCGGTGGTACCCCGCTCCCCGCCCTCACCTGCTGCATGGCTCCCGTCTCCACCCGGGGCGACGCGGCCCCGATCAACGCACCCGGCCTTCTTAGTACCGTAGAGTACTGAAGGACACCGCCGCCGGTCCGGCACGCCGGACGGGAACGAGCCCGGCGATCCCACCCGCGCCAACGAGGAGGATTCCGATGACCGTCAGCCTGGTGACCGGAGCAGGATCCGGGATCGGGGCCGCCACCGCCGCGCTGCTGGCTGCCCGAGGAGATCGCGTCGTCTGCGCCGACATCGACGAAGGATCGGCTTCGACGGTCGCCGCCGGCCTCCCCGATGCGCTCGCCGTGCCCGTCGACGTGACCGACGAGGCCTCGTGCGACGCCATGGTCGCCACGACGATCGGCCACTACGGGGACCTGGATGCGGTCGTGGCATGCGCCGGGATCGAGATCGGCGGCCCGACGATGGACTTCGACATCGCGACCTTCCGCAGGATCCTCGACGTCAACCTCACCGGCTCATTCCTGACCGCCCAGCGCGCCGCTCGGGCCATGCGTGACAAGGGACACGGAGGATCGATCGTGCTCATCGGCTCGATCAACTC
>DATHYU010000446.1:0-2449 GCA_035458965.1 Acidimicrobiia bacterium
CGGGGCGGTACCGGGGCGGGGGGACGGACCGTGATCTCGGTCGACCGAACGTCCTTTTGCTCACGCTCGATCAGGTCCGACATCTCACACCTCCTTTTCTCCGCCAAGCATGCGTCCGATCGGGTGTCGGACACTTGATCGCCCGGTGCCCCCGGCTTGCAGACACCATGCACCGCCCATGGAAGGCACTTCGGCCCCTGGTCGACGTCGGTCGCGTGGGATACCCATAAGGGAGACCATGCCCACCGACCTCGATCTCCTCGTCCTCGGACCGGTGGCGGCGCATCGGAACGGCGTCCCGATCCATCTCGGCGGCGCCGGCGAGCATCTCCTTCTCGCCGCCCTCATCGTGTCGATCGGCCACGTCGTCTCCGACGACGTGCTCGCCGACGTCCTGTGGGGAGACCAGCCACCCCCATCGGCCCACAACACGCTCCAGTCGACGGTGTCGCGGCTCCGGACCCACCTCGAGACCGAGATCGAACGGGTCGACGACGGGTATCTGCTGTCGGTCCCGACCGCGTGCGTGGACGCCGTCCGGTTCGAGCGGGCCATCCGCTCGGCCGAAGAGGCGGACGGGTCATGGGGGCAGGTCTGGGACCTCACGCGTACGGCGCTCTCGCTGTGGCGCGGGACCCCTTATGGCGCGTTCGGCGACCGGAACCCCTTCACCCTGGAACGAATCAGGCTCGACGAGCTGCGCATCCTGGCGAACGAGATCCTGCTGACCGCCGAGATCGAACTCGGACGGCACGCGCTCGCCGCCTGCTCGCTCGAGGCCCTCGTCCTCGAGTACCCCTACCGCGAACGGATGTGGCACCTCCTCGTCGCAGCCCTGGCCCGTGCCGGCAGGCGCATCGAAGCGGTGCGCGCCTGCGACCGGCTCGACGACATCCTTGCAACGGTCGGGCTCGGCGCGAGCCCGGCGACGAAAGACCTACGGCTGCGTGTCCTGGCCGACGATCCCGACGTTCCGACGCCGCCGCTGCGCGGCGTCGCGACCGCCCAGCCTCTCCCGCGGTGACTCAGAGCCCGGCGTACCGGGCCAGCTCCGCCATGAGGCGCTCCCGCTGTTCGGTCGTCTCCCGCGTGCGGTCGATCCGGTGTGTCGGCCGCTCCCGTCGATCGTGCCAGAAGGCTCCCGTGGTCGCTCCGGCCTCGTCGGATGCCCCGAGCCACACGATCGTGTCGGCTCCGTCGTCGACCTTGCGGAGCAAGGGCTTCATCACCCGGTGGAACAGCGGGATGCCGCTCTCCACGCCGGGCGTGTCGACCCATCCGGGATGCATCGCGTGGACCACCACACCGGTGCCCTCGAGGCGCTTCGCCCACTCCTCGCTGAGGATGACCTGACCCCGCTTCATCCTGGCGTACTGCTTGCGGCCGTCATACGCGCCGCGCTCGGCTTCGAGGTCCGAGGTCGAGATCCGCTGGGTGTACATGCCGCCCGACGTGACGTTGATGATCCGGGCGGGAGCCGACTCGACGAGCCGGGGAACCAGCGCCTCCGTGAGCACGTAGTGGCCGAGGAGGTCGAGCGCGAAGGTTCGTTCGATCCCCTCGTCCGTCAGGGCCCGCTCGGGAAACAGCGCCCCGGCGTTGTTCACGAGCAGGTCGATGCGCGGCTCGGCGCCCATCAGGCGATCGGCGAGCGCCCGCACCTCCGCCATGAGCGACAGATCCGCGACCTCGCCGCGCACGTCGGCTCCGGTCGAGGCGGTGATCTCGTCGACGGCGGCGGCGACGCGCATCGGGTTGCGCGCCACGACGACGACCCTGGCGCCGAGCGCCGCCATGCCCTCCGCGGCGGCTCGCCCGATGCCCCTCGTGGATCCCGTGACGACCGCCGTCGAACCGGCGAGCGCTTCGGCCGGGAGGCATTCCCACGCCCGGCGCCGGATCGCCGATCCGACCCGGGTGTAGCCGGCCAGCGTCCGGTCGAGCACGGTGTCGAGGTCCATGGCCCGAAGGTATCGAGCAACGGTCGCTAGCGGGACCTTCTCCCCTTTCGCGAACCGGTTCTGCTTCGCATGGTGGATGGAGGTTCGACTCGCAGGAGGAGTCGGATGTCCGGAACATCACGGCAGCATCGGTGGAACCAGACAGAGCCGTCGGGGACGACCCACGCGGCGAGCCATCGCAAGCCTGTCCGACCCCCGGCGTTCGACCCGACCTGGTCGGCGGACGATGAGACCGCTCGCCGGCGGGCGAACAGGACCGAGGACGGCCGGGCGTCGGCTCTGACCGGTGCCTACTACTGCGGTTGACTGCCTCGAACGGCAGGCGAGGCTCCGACTCCTCGGCGAGTCGACCCCCGCGCGCAGTTGGGACCTGCGGCCCTTGTTCCGCCTTGGCGGGTGTGATCGCATGTCGATGGGCCCTGGACAGGTCCATCCGGGAATCGATCGCTCACAACGTGACGCTCCCTTCCCAACCGATTCCCGGATTC
>DATHYU010000447.1:0-10202 GCA_035458965.1 Acidimicrobiia bacterium
GCCGACCCGACCAGGACACGGCGAGCCGACACACCTGCCAACCCGCCACTGTCATCGGGTCGCATCGTCGGCTCACCCCACGCCGAGCGCCGGCAGCCCCGTCAGCGAGCGCCGATCCGACGCAGGTACCGGTCGAACGACGCCCGAACCCGAGCTTCGGCGTCGGCAGGGATCATTCGGCCTGGGAACCCCCCGTAGATGCGGTCGAACGGGAGCGGGTCGATCGTCCGGAAGATGTGATGGAGGGTCGCGGCGTCGACCGGGATGTGGTTCGGATACGACCACATGACCGAGACCCAATTGCGGTCCATGACGACCTGGATCGAGTCGCCGGTGAGGAGCACGCCCTTGCCACCCGCGCCGGAGGGCCAGTTGAGGACGGCCGACCCCTCGAAGTGGCCGCCGACCCGCACGAGCCTGGTGCCGCCGACCGGGACGGCCTCGTCGACGTAGAACTCGATGCGCGGATCGGACCGGGGGACGTGCTGCATGTCGGCGATCGGCAGGTGGATCGGAGCGTCGAAGCGGGTCGCCCACTCGACCATGCAGCCATAGAAGTGGGGGTGGGACGCCGACACCGCGTGCAGGCCGCCGAGGGCCTCGACCGCCGCGAAGGCCGCCTCGTCGACGAAGCCGGGGACGTCCCAGAGCATGTTTCCCTGCTCGGTCCGCACGATGAGCCCGTGCTGTCCGATCGCCATCTTCGGCTCGACCTGCAGGGCGAAGAGATCGGGCTCGAGCTCCCGGAGCGAGGTGGAGAACCCCTCGCCTCGGAGATCCTCGAGGGTGGCCCACCGCTGTCCGCCCCATCCGATGTACTGCCGCGGGTCGTCACAGATGATGCAGCGCTCGGGGAGGCCTCCGGCGGCACCCGGGCTCTGCACGCCGCACGTCCTGCATGTGAACACGCTCACGGCGCTCAAGCTACCCGATGGACGCCGGAAGGGGTCTGCCCGCCAGACCGGCGAGGAGGTTGTCGGCGGCGAGCGACGCCATGGCCTCGCGCGTCGCGACCGTGCCGCTGCCGACGTGGGGAAGGATCGTGCAGTTGGGGAGGCCGACGAGCGGGTGATCGGGCGGGATCGGCTCCGGCTCGGTCACGTCGAGCCCGGCAGCCGTGATCCAGCCCTCGGTGAGGGCACGGACGAGGGCGTCGGGGTCGACGAGTGGGCCGCGGGCCACGTTCACGAGCACGGCGGTCGGCTTCATCGCCCGGAGCGCCCGCGCGTCGATGAGGTGGCGGGTGTGGTCGGTGAGTGGCGCGGTGACCACGACGTGGTCCGCCTCGCCGAGCAGCTCGTCCAGGCTCCGGTACTCGGCGCCGAGGCGCTCCTCCAGTTCGGGCTTGCGACGCGGCCCGCAGTAGCGGATTGCCATGCCGAAACCCGTCGCCCGCCGTGCCACGGCGGCACCGATTCGCCCGAGCCCGACGATGCCCATGGTCGTCCCGTGGACGTCGCGGCCCAGGAGCAGGTCGGGCTGCCATGGGCCCCATGCCCCGGACCGGACGTGCTCCGTGCCCTCCTCGAGCCGCCGGGCGGCCGCCAGCACCAGTGCCATCGCGAGATCGGCGGTCGACTCCGTGAGCACGTCCGGGGTGTGGCCGACCGGGATCCCCCGGTCCCGGCAGGCGTCGAGGTCGATGTTGTCGACGCCCACCGCCATCTGGCTGATGACGCGCAGCCGAGGGGCGGCGTCGAGGAGGCCTGCGTCGATCCGGTCGGTGAGCATGCAGTAGAGGCCTTCGGCGTCCCGGATCCACGACCGCAGCAGATCGCCGGGCATGGGGACGTCCTCGGTCCACAGCCGCACCTCGGCGACGGCCGCGATCCGGTCGACGGCATCGCCCGGCGGCTGCCTGGTGACGACGACACAGGGGCGGCTCACAGGTCCTCGATCCAGTCGACGATCGCCTGCTGGGCGTGATCCCACGCCTCGTCGACCATGATGTCGTGCGGTGCCCCGGCGATGAGCACGCCCTCCCCGCCGTAGGCATCCGTCGTCCGCTGCTGCTCCGCCACGGAGAAGATCCGGTCCTCCCCCGCGCCGATCACGAGGACCGGAACCTGCACCTCGGCCGGCCTGGGGCGCCGGAAGACGAGCATGTCGAGGTAGGCGAGATACGACTCGTCCTGGAGGCGTGCGTGGAAGCTCCGGAGGGTCGCTTCGTCGGTGCCGTCGCGGAGGAAGAGGTCGCCTGCGCGGGCGACGTCGCCGACGATCGGCCAGAGCCGCAGCCGCAGGTTTGCCATCAGGAACGCGAGCGGATGACGTCGGGCGACCCGGAGTGTTGCGCCGAGCGCCCCGCCGACGGGAAGAGGGCAGAGCAGGACGGCTCCGGCGACGTCGTCGCGGGTCTCGAGGTACTTCTGGACGACGAGCCCGCCCATGGAGTGGCCCACGACGACGGCCGGGGCGGCGATCTCCGTCAGGACGGCGTCGAGGTCCTCGACGTAGTGGTCGATGCGGGTGCGGCGCAGGGAACGGCGGTTCGGAGAGGCTCCATGGCCGCGGAGATCGAGCGCGTGCACCCGGTGCCCGGCCGCGACGAGGCCGGGGATCGCCCTCTCCTCCCAGCACCACGCGCCGTGCCACGCGCCGTGGACGAGCACGATGGGGACAGGATGGCCCGGACCGTCCGGCTCCGCGGTGATCACATGCGGTCGCATGCCGACGAGCCTACGAGATCATGCCCGCGCGATTCAGGTCGCGGAGATGCGCCGCCGTCGGCGGCGGAGCCGGCGGAATCGGTCCCGCTACGCGGGCTCGAGGAACCGCTCGATCTTGTGCTGAGCCGCCTCCATGACCTCGAGGGCGAGTGCGCCGAGCGCCCGGGCGACCGCCAGCTCCTCTCCGACGACCGGCATCGGCCGGTCGATCGGGTTGCGGCGGGCACGTCCTGTGGCCTCGAAGTGATCGCCCCGCAGGTCGAGCTCGGCGAAGACGAGCGTGTTGGTTTCGTCCTCGTCGATCCGGAGCTCGATGCTCAGATCCGTGTGCATGACCTCTCCCTCATGCGGGCGTCGGATCCCGAGCGTCCCACAGACCGGGGGGTCTGTGGCAGGGCCGTTCGGCTCAGTGGTGCGAGGCCGCGACCCGCAGGCCGCCGTCCGTCCATGCCCACGCGTCACCGACGACCGAGCCGGCCGGGATCGTGCACATCGCGATGTCGCCGGGACCGAGGGAGCGCTGCGGGCACGTGAAGGCGCCGACATCGTCGATCCACACGCCGAGGGACCAGAGATCCACGCGTCCCGTGTTCTCGAACCGGAGGACCGTCTCGTCCACGAGCTCGGCGCCGCGCATCTCGAGCCCCGTGTCGGGAATCCCCTGATACGTGCCGACCGCCGTTGCCGACGCCTCGTCGCCGTTCGCGGCGACGGCCACCGCCGTGGCCGCGCCGCCGCCCGGCCCGACGCCGGCGACTTCGGAGGCCGTGCACTGCACGGTGGCACCTACGGGGAGATCGGTCTCCGGGCACGCGACGACGCCGAGCGCGTCGTCGACGATCTCGAGGGCCTCGAGATCGATCTCCCCTGTGTTCTCGATGGTGAAGGTCCAGGTGAAGGTGGCACCCTGGGGCACGCCGCGGGCGTCGGCCTCTCCGGCCGACTTGGCCATGGAGATCTGCGCCGTCGGAGGCGGTGGTGACGGTGCGGTGCGGGTGCCGAGGCTTCCGCCGCCCATGTTCCGGTACCAGCCCCGGCCCATGTCGAAGTGCGTGTCCGGCCCCCAGGATCCGATCGGCGTGCGGTCCCAGACCGGCGCCCAGTGGTACCACCCGCGCTCATGGCTGGTCGCCCGGAGCCAGGCGGCGACGGCGATGTTTGCCTCGGGGTCGAAGATGTCGGCGCCGGCCCACCCGGCGCGAGCCGAACGATCGGCCCAGTACTTCGGGAGGTGCTGGAAGAGGCCGCTGGCGTCGCTGGTCGGGTTCAGGGCGGTCGGGACCCCCGTCGACTCGGCGTACATCACCATCATTGCGAACTCCACCTCGTCGGCGTAGCCGTGTTGGGCCCAGTACCGCTCCACGAGCGGGCGCCAACGTTCGACGTTCGGATGGTGCTTCGGAGGCGCCTCGGAGGCGGAGGCGAGCCCGATCGCGAGCACGGCCGCGGCCATTCCGACGATGGTGGCGATCGTGAGACGGCGGAGAAGGCGGCTGGACCGCATGGGCCGACGGTATGGCCCGCCGGTCGGGGTGCACAGACACATTCGATCCGGCGCCGAGGGACTAGTCAGCGGCTCCCCTCGGGGAGCCTCCTGCCTCTGGCCGCCGGGCGGCCCATGACGGGTCTGATCGTCCGGTCTCGGAGGGTGTCGATCCGCGTACGCTGGGAACACGCCTATCGAAGGAGAGCCCCGATGCGCAAACTGCCCTACGGCATCGCGGTCATGACCGGCATGTCGGTGGCCGACGCCGAGGCGAAGGTCCGCGATGCCCTTGCCGCCGAGGGATTCGGCGTCCTCACCGAGATCGACGTCGCCGCGACGCTGAAGACGAAGCTCGACCTCGATCGCCGGCCCTACAAGATCCTCGGGGCATGCAACCCCGTGCTGGCCGCCAAAGCGCTCGAGGCGGACGAGCACGTCGGCCTCCTGCTCCCGTGCAACGTCGTCGTCTACGAGACCGCGAACGGGACGGCGGTCGAGGCGATGGAGCCGGCGATCATGGCCGAGATGATCGAGGACGAGGCGATCCGGCCCATCGCCGCCGAGGCCCGCGAGCGCCTCACCCGCGCCCTGCTCGCCGTCGAAGCCTCGTGACCGGCCCGGTGTTCGCCGTCGAGGGTCTGACGATCTCTCTTCGCCGACTGGGCGACCCGATCAAGGCCATCGACGACGTCTCCTTCCAGGTGGCACCCGGTGAGGTGTTCGCTCTCGTCGGTGAGTCGGGGTCCGGCAAGAGCCTCATGCTCCTGGGATCGGTCGACCTGCTCGCTCCGTCGGCGGTCATCGAGGAGGGAAGGACGATCTTCGACGGACACGTGCTCCAGGATCTCTCCCACACCGACTGGCGGCGGCTGGTCGGGATGGGCATCGGCGTGCTCCTGCAGGACGCGGTCGGATCCTGGGATCCCCTCATCGAGATCGGCCCCCAGGCGGGCGAGGTGCTGCAGGCGCACGAGGACCTCGAGGACGACGAGATCCGCAGACGTGTCCTCGACGCGCTCGGCCGGGTGCAGCTCCCCAAGCAGCGGAAGTTCTGGTCGTTCTCCCACGAGGTCTCGCGCGGCCAGGCCCAGCGGGCGATGCTCGCGGCGGCGCTCCTGTCGGGCCCGCGCATCCTGCTCGCCGACGAGCCGCTGAGCGGCCTGGACGTGACGGTGGGCCGCGCCGTGCTCACCCTGATCGAGGACCTCTGTCGCGAACGCGGCCTTGCGATGATCATCGTGACCCACGACCTCGCCGTCGTCGCCTCGGTCGCAGACCGCGTCGGTGTCGTCTACGGCGGCCGGATCGTCGAGGAGGCACCCGTCGGCGATCTCTATCGGTCGCCGCGGCATCCGTACACCGCGGGCCTGCTCTCCTCCGTTCCCGGGCTGGTCCGCGGCCGGTTGCAGCCGATCGAGGGTGATGCCCCCGAACTGTGGGACCTTCCTGGCGGATGTGCCTTCTCGCCGCGGTGCCCGCACGTCGTCGACGTCTGCCGGACGGATCGGCCGGCCGTGCGCGACGTCGGTGCGTCCCGGGTCGCGTGCCACCGGGCGGAGGAGCTCGAGTTGCAGGGGATCGGCTAGGCCGCCCCGGCGGCCCCCACCGTGCCGACTCGCCGTCTGAACGCTCCTCGACACCGGCGGCAGTAGCCTGACCCGGCAGTCGACGGGAGGTGCGGGTGCGGCTGGCGACCTTCGTCGCCCTCGTGATGCGGAGGATCTGGGCTCGCAAGCTCATGCTGCTCGGGTCGTTCCTCGGCGCCACCCTGGTAACCGCCCTGCTCGTCGTGCTCCCCCTGTACGAGGCATCCGTGCAGGCCGTCGACCTCCTGTTCACGTTCCGGCAGGCGCCGGAGCGCACCGTCTCGCTGAGTGCCGTTCAGGCGTCGAACGAGTACACGCCCGGCGTCTCCCTGTCCGGGCGGGAGACCGTCGTCCAGGCCGCCGACCCGATTCGCACCTGGTATCCGGAGATCCGAGAGCGATCGCTGTCGCGCGAGTTCACCATCATCCCGCTCGGGTTCCCCGACTGGCTGGCGTTGGCGGAGCAGTACCGGGCGGCCGTCGCCGATCCCGAGATCGAGGATCCGGAGAGCCCGCCCTACCCGACGCCCCCGCAGGAGGCGACCGTCACTCGCATCATCACGGCCCCCGACATCCAGACGCGGGTCGAGCTCGTGTCGGGCGGGTTCACCGAGGCACAGGACCCGGGGCAGATGGAGGAGCCCCTGCTGCGTGTCGTCATCGGTGAGGACCTCGCCGCCCTGACCGGCCTGGACGTCGGTGACCGCACGGTGATCCGGGCCTTCATCTCCCAACCCGAGTGGTTCGAGATGGTCGAGGTCTCCGGAGTCGCCCGCGCCGCCGATCCGACGGATGTCGTCTGGGACGGGACCTCGCCGGATCGGCTGCTGTTGCTGGACGCGGCCTCCTTCGATCTGTGGTCCGGCTCGTTCTCGGCCGATCCTGCGGCGGACCCCTGGTTGCGGGACGAACGGGGCTTCCGGCGGATGACGGTCTCCCAGACCTTCACGCTGGCGCTCGACCGTGATGCCGTGGCACTGGAGAACGTCGAGGAGCTCTCGAGCGGGGTGACGAGCTTCGCGCGGCGCGTCGCGCAGGCGCAGGGCATCCGGACCATCACCGACCTGACCGACATCGTCGCCGAGTTCGACACCCGCACGGTCGTCTTCGGCGCCCCGATCCTCGCAATGCTGGCGCTCATCGTGGCCGGGGCGCTGTACTTCCTGATCTACATGGCCTCGCTCGCCCTCGAACGCGAGGCCTCGGAGCTCTCACTCCTGCGGATGCGGGGGGCGGCGCCGTCGCAAACCCTCGGTATCCATCTCATCCAGTCGCTGTTCATCGCCGGGCTCGCGGCCCTCGTCGCCCCCGTCGTCGCGCGCTGGATGGTCTCCTTCACCGGCCGGATTCCCCCGATGTCGGATCTCACGGGGGGCGAGGCCCTCACCGTGGCGCAGAGCCGTCCGCTGCTGCCCTTCGCGCTCGCAGGAGGGGCGCTGACCTTCGTGGCGATGGGCCTTGCGATCGTCCCGCTCACGCGGCGCAGCGTGCTCGAGCTGCGGGCGATCGCCTCCCGGCCGGCCCGGCAGTCCTTCTGGCAGAAGTACTACCTCGACCTCTTCCTCGTCGCCCTGGCCGGGGTGATCCTCTTCGAGTTGCGCCAGCAGGGGATCGTCGACACGGACGCCTCCGACCTCGGTCTCGACCCCTTCTCGATCGCCGCGCCGGCCCTGTTCCTCTTCTCGGGCGCGCTCCTGCTGCTCCGGGTCCTGCCCGTCGTCCTCCGGGCGCTCGGTTGGTTCCTGACCCGCTTCCCGGGCATGACCTCCGCCCTCCCCGGCTGGCACCTGGGCCGGAACCCGATCCCGTACGGACGGCTCGCCCTGCTCGTGTGGCTCACGACGGGCTTCGGGGCCTTTGCGCTCACCTACGCCGGGACGCTCGAGACGAGCTACGAGGACCGGGCCGCGTTCGCGACCGGCGCCGACGTGCGCCTGTCGGGCGACGCCGTCGCGTATCTCGAGGTGCCGGACGGGTCCGTCGGCTCGCGGGTGTATCGCACGACCGGAGCGGCACGCCTGTCGTCGCGGACCTCTGAGCTCCTCGCCGTCGATCCGGAGACCTTCCCGCAGGTCGTCTCGTGGCGGGACGACTTCGCCGATGGTGAGGCCGGTCCCGCGGGGGCGTTCGGCGTGGAGATCCTGGGTGGTCGACCGGACTGGGGTGTCGATCTGCCCGTGGGGACGACGTCGCTCGGGGTCGAGGCGTTGATCGTTCCCGATGCGGCACTGGACCGGGCCGAGCGCGGCCCGAAGACACCCATCAGGTTCATGACCCGGTTCGTCGACTCCGAGGGACGGTTCCGCATCCATCGCGCCGACGCCGCCTTCGTCGACGACGCGTGGATCCGGTCCTCGGTTCCACTGGACGGCGCCTCGGCCATCAACGGCCCGTTCCCCGACGACGCAGGCCTCGTGCTGCAGGCGGTGTGGCTCGAGGACGACGAGGGATCGTCGGCGGTCTCCGGCGTCACCCTCCTCATCGCAGAGGTCACGGCGTCGAGCCCCTCGGGGACGGCCGACCTCGTCCAGCCGATCGTCGACGAGTTCGAGGCCGCCGAGGGGCTCACCAGCCCCTTCGTCTCCGGCGACACCGCATCGCAGGCGTGGCTCGAAGCCGTGCCCCCCGACGACGAGGAGGTCCTTCTCGCAGCCGACGAGCTGCGCCGCGACGGGGAGGTGTGGTCGATCACGGTGCCCTCCCGCACGCGGATCCAGCCCGTCCCGCACCTGGCCCGGCGGCCCGGGACGCTGTCGTTCGTCGTGGACGAGACCGTCGCCGCGAACGCCGGCTTCGGAGTCGGCTCGCAGGCCCTCTTCGGCGCCGAGGGCGAGCAGATCGACGGCGAGGTCGCCGGGATCGTCAAGCTGGTGCCGACGACCGGGGACCCGCGATTCGAGGGCGTCATCGTCGTCTCGCTTCCGGGGCTCACCCAGTGGGTGTCCGGAACCCCGCCGTGGAGCAACCGAGGGGTCCCGGCGACCTCGATCGGACCCGATGAGCTCTGGGTGGCGACCGCAGACGTCGAGGGCACGCTGCGCATCCTCGAGTCGCAGCTGGAGGAGGAGCCGGATGCGGTGCTCACCGCGGCCGGCGCCGCATCGGACTTCAGCAGCCGCCCCATCCAGGTCGGGCTCGTGTCGATCCTCTTCGTGGGCACCGGCGCCGGCGTCGTCCTCGCGCTGGCCGGCGTGACCGGCTACGTCCTCGTGGCCGTGCGGCGCCGTACCCGGGAGATGGGTGTCCTGCGCGCCCTCGGCTTCCGGCGGCGGGGTGTCGCCGGGACCTTTGCGACAGAGCAGCTCGCGGTGCTGGGGGTCGGCGCGGCCATCGGCGTCGCCGCCGGCATCGGCCTCATGCGCCTCATGATCCCCTTCCTCCAGCTCGGAGAAGACGCCGGCGAGCTGCTGCCCCCGGCGATCATGCAGGTCTCCTATCCGACGCTCGGCCTCTACCTGGCCGTGGTCACGGCGCTGCTGGTGACCTCGGTCCTCTGGAGCACCCGCAGCGTCTCGGCGAGGCGTCTCAGCGAGGTTCTGAGGGAGGTGGAGCGGTGAGCGAACCGGTGGTCCACTGCGAGAACGTCATCAAGATCCACAAGCAGGGCGCCCTCGAGGTGGTGGCGCTCCAGGGCGTCGACTTCGAGGCGCGCCAGGGCGAGTTCGTGACGATCGTGGGCCGTTCGGGCTCGGGGAAATCGAGCCTCCTCCAGATCATCGGGGGCATGGATTCGCCGTCCGCAGGCAAGGTGACGGTCGCCGGCATGGACCTGACCTCGCCTCTCGGCACCGACATCCTCACCCACTTCCGCCGGAACGTCGGCTTCCTCTGGCAGGACTTCACCCGCAACCTCGTGCCCTATCTCAAGGCGATCCAGAACGTGGAGCTTCCGATGGTGCTCGCCGGCGTGCCCGCCAAGCGCCGGCGGCGACGGGCACAGGCCCTCCTCGAGGTCACGGGTCTCGAGAACCGGACGTGGTCCAAGGTGAACGTGTTGTCGGGTGGCGAGCAGCAACGGCTGGCGCTGTGTGTCGCCCTGTCGCTGGGCCCTCGGCTGCTGCTCGCCGACGAGCCGACCGGCGAGCTCGACACCGAGCGGTCGCTCGCCGTGTACGAGCTCCTCAACCGGCTCTGCACGGAGGGCGGGCTCACCGTCGTCGCCGTGACCCACGACGTCTCGCTCGCCGATCGGTCGGACCGCCTGCTCCACCTGCAGGACGGGCAGTTCCGGCGCGACCTGTCGGCTCGCGTCCGCCGGATCGTCGAGATCGACGACGCCGGGCGTGTGCACGTCCCGCGGGACATGCTGGGCGAGGCGATGATGGGTGGCTCAGCCGTCGCCGAGGTCGTCGACGAGGGCATCCTCCTCAACCGGAGAGACCAGTGATGGCTGTGGTGCCCCGTTCGCTCACCATTCCCCCAAGGCGTCGCCTTGCCGTTCGCGCAACGCCTTCCCTGGCC
>DATHYU010000448.1:0-6581 GCA_035458965.1 Acidimicrobiia bacterium
GGATCGCCACCTTCAAGGTGCCCCGCTACGTGCGGTTCGTCGATGGCTGGCCGATGTCGGGCACGAAGATCCGCAAGGTCGAGCTCCGCGAGCGCATCGCCGCCGAGCTCGCCTCCAAGGGCGTCACCGAGGCCCCCCGGATCACGTCGGCGTAGGGGTCGGTCGGGTGCTGGGCGGAGCCGGCCTCCGCCCGAGCAGGCCGGAGGCCGGCCAGGACCTGGGCCTCTGGTGCGTCGGCGGGGACCTGGCGGATACTGGAGCCAGAGACCGGGAGGTGATCGTGGCCACCTATCGGACCGGTCGAGCAGCGCGGAGTTGGCGTCGTCCGATCGCCGTCCGCGTGGTGCTGGTGCTCATCGGGTGCGTCCTCTTCCTCGTGGGGCAGGTCGCATGGGCGTTCGAGCAGGAGTACGGCGGCGACACCGATCGCGCGGAGTACGTGCGCGGGTTCGACGAGACGGCCGGCCTCGCCACCGTCTACGGCGAGGGCGGCGAGATCGTGTTCCAGGCCGAGACGGCCGAGGAGATCGAAGCGTGGATCGAGGACCGCCGCGGATCCCGGGACTTCACCGTGTCGCTCGTTCTCTTCGTCGTGGCCGGCGCGTCGGCGCTGCTGGGGATCTGGCCGCTGCGCGTCGCGTCCGAGGACGAGCCGGCCGACGTGGCCGCATGAACGGCGCGGGATCCAACGCCCGGCCGCCTGTCGTGCAGACGCCCTGATCGCGCCCCTTGAAGGGTGAGGAGGGATTCGGCGCAGTGGTCGGATCGGGCGCTCGAGCCGTCGGCCTGTCGCCCCTGACCCGATCAGGGAGGCGCCATGAAGAATCTCACCATCCATCGCATGGTCGCCGTGTGCGCGTTCGCGCTCGTGGCGAGCGCCTGCGGCGACGACGGGTCGATCGTCGTCGAAGGCGAAGCAGGCACGTCGGTTCCGCCTGCCGTCTCCTCGACGGTTCCGGTTCTGGTTCCGTCGACGACCTCGTCGTCGGTGGTCCCGGCCGCGGCGCAGGATCCCTTCCCGTACGCCTTCGAGGAGTACCCGTCGCTGCTCGGCCACGTCGCGCCGCGCGTGAACTCCTTCGAGGAGCCGCTCGACGGGTTCGTGTCCGAGTACTTCGTGGGCACCGGCAGGGGGACACTGGTCCTCTATCGCCGCGCGACGGGGTCGGATCGTGAGGATCTCGTGCTCGTGTTCGATGGCGGCCTGTCGGTCGTGGACACCCTGCTCTTCGGCGAGGGCACCGACTCGGCCTACCTGTCGCTGTCCTGCATCGACAAGGCCGTCGGACTCTTCGAGGGCGCCGAACCGCAGCCGAGTTGTGAGACCGTCCGCCACGCGATCCGGGTCTGGAAGCTGGACGACGACGGACTGCTCGAGGTCGGGCGCCCGGTGGCACCCGAGCCGCCGATCGAGGTACTGGTGGGCGTGCAGAGACTCGATGCCGGTGTGCGACACACGACGTGGACCGACCTGAAGCCGGTGCTCCGCTTCACGCCCCCGGAGGGGGGATGGAGCGCCGTCCAGGGACCGCCGTGCGCTCCGTGGATGGGCGGTCTGCGGCTCGAGACCTCCTCCGGACGGATGTTCGTGGTCTACACCCCGCAGCTCACGGTCGATGAAGCGGTCGAGATGCTCCGCGACGGGAACGTCGATGGGCCTGTCCTCGCCGACACCTCGATCGGCCGACGGGCCGGCACGCGGATCTCTGCACACCTTCCCGGCGACATCGAGATCTCGACACTCGGGTCCCGGTCGGACCCCCACCTGCTGCCGTATCACCGCGAGATCGAGGACACGCTGAGGCCACAGGCCCTGCGATCCGGAGACCCCGTCGACATCCACGTGGTCGATGCCCTGGTCGGTGTGCTCACCGTGGTCGTGACGGCCGACGAGTCGGCGATGCCGGAGTTCCGCCACGCCGCCCTGGCGCTGGCCGACACCCTCGAGCTGGAAAACGTCGAGGGCGCCGCACCCTGCAACTGACGGACGCCCGACCGGATGGGCGGTCCGCCTCTAGGCGGGTTCCGGCCTCCCCGGCATGCTGCCGGTAGGCGTCCAGGAGGGTGTCGTATGACGACCTGCCCCATCCCGCATCGCCCGGCCGACCTCGGACTCGAGGAACGCTGTCCCGACCTGGCGCAGATCGAGGGGGCCCACCTGCTCGCCAACAAGGCGCGTCCCTTCCTCGAAGGCTGCGGGTTCGACGACTCTCGGATCCTGAAGTGGGCCGAGCTCTACATCTGTGAGGAGGGCTCGGGCGACGTCGAGTCGTTCGTGGCCTGGATCCACAGCGCGCAGCGCGTCGCCTGAGTCACCCGAGGGCGATTCGAAGGCGGTCCTGGAACCATCCGAGCGCTGCCTCGTGCTTGGGGCTGAGCGGCCCGGTGTCGTAGACGCCGGCGTCGAGGTTCGCCTGCACCGCCTCGCAGATCGCCTGGTCCTGGTCGAGGGTGACGTTCGAGATCTTGATCGCCTCCTCGTTGTCCGGGTCGTCCTCGTCGGCGAAGAAGTACTGGTAGACGACGAGGGTGCGGTCCGGGCCGTCGGGCAGGATCCGCTCGACGTTCATGCCGTCCCGGTAGACGTTGAGGGCGACGTTCGGGTAGCGGTAGAGCCAGCGTCCGGTGTTCGCCGCCCCGTCGCGGGCCGGCGCCGTGTGGAGGCAGTAGTCGTCCTCGGGGAACACGAGCACCTCGTACCGCTTCACGTCGATCTCCCGGTTCAGCTCGGGATGGAGCAGGGGGATGTGATACCCCTCGAGATAGTTGTCCGCATACGTCTTCCAGTTGCATTGGAGCACCCGGACCTGCTCGTGCACGAAGACGAACGACTCCATGGGGAACTCGGCGCACTGGTCGTCGAGGGAGCCCAGCGCCTCGATCAGCGGCGGCGCATCGGGGTTCATGGTGATCCAGACGAGGTTGCGCCACCGTTCCACCCGGATCGGCGGCAGTCCGTGGCGTGCAGGGTCCAGGCCGGGGGCATCACCGAAGTCGCGGGCGCTGCGGAGGGCTCCGTCCCAGTCGTACGCCCAGCCGTGATACCGGCACACGAGGTTCCCGCACGTGCCGTGGCCGTCCCATACGATCGGTCCGGCGCGGTGGGCACAGACGTTGTGAAAGCCGGCGAGCCCTCCGTCGGGCGTGACGACCACGAAGACCGGCCAGCCTCCGATGGTGTCGGCGACGTAGCGGCCGGGACGGTCGAGACGTGCCTCCGGGGCGAAGACGAGCCACTCCGACGCCCAGACGGCCGCGCGTTCGCGGGCGTGGATGCCGGGGTCGCCGTACCACGCCGCCGGCAGCGTCTGGCTGATCATCCGGCCTTGTGCTGGGCGTCGAGCACGGCGATGGCCGTCAGGTTGACGATGTCGCCGACGTCGACGTCGCGCTGCAGCACGTGCACGGACTTCGACACGCCGCTCAGGATGGGGCCGATGATCTCGGCGCCGCCGAGGCGGCCGAGCAGCTTGTAGGCCGAGTTCGCCGCGGTCAGGTTGGGGAAGACGAGCACGTTGGCCTCGGTGCCCAGCCTGTTGAACGGATGCCGCTTGTGCAGCAGGTCGGGGTTGACGGCGATGTCGGCCTGCATCTCCCCGTCGAGCGGGAGGTCGGGCTCCCGCTCGCGGCAGATCTGCACGGCCTGCTGCACCCGGGCCGGCTCCTCGCCCTGCGCCGAGCCGAAGTTCGAGTACGAGACGAACGCGACGCGCGGGCTGAGGTCGAAGTAGCGGCTCGCGAGATCGGCGGTGGCGAGCGCGATCTCGGCGAGATGCTCTGCCGAAGGCGTCGGGTTCACGGCACTGTCGGCGATGAAGTAGGGATGGCCGTTGGCGACCACGATGTACACGCCGTGGACGATGGTCCTGCCCTCCTCGAGGGGGAGGACCTGGATCGCCGGGCGAAGGGTCTCGGGATAGGCGAGGTTCAGGCCGCCGAGCACGGCGTCCGCGTCGCCTTCACGAAGCATGAGCGCCGCCATGTAGTTGAGGTCGCCGACCCACCGGCGGGCGTCGTCGGGCGTCATGCCCTTGCGCTGGCGGGCGTCGAACAGGATCCGTGCGTATCGCTCCTGCCGCTCGCGATCGCCACTCGGGTCGACGATCTCCACGTCCCCGAGGTCCACGCTGAAATCGTCGGCGACGGCGCGGATCTCGGCGGCATCGCCGAGGAGCACAGGCGCGGCGATGCCCTCTTCGGCCACGCGGCGCGCGGCGCGGACGATCCGCAGATCGGCGCCGTGCGGGTAGACGACCCGCAGCGGGCGCTCCTGGGCCTTCACGGTCACCGGATGCATCAGCCCGAACGTGACCTCGAAGCGCGAACGCAACTGGTTCTTGTACGCGTCGAGGTCGTCGAGGGGGAACCTCGCCACCCCCTCTTCGCCGGCGGCCTGGGCGACCGCCGGGGCCACGTACCAGAGGACACGCGGGTCGAAGGGCTTGGGGATCAGGTAATCGGGCCCGAACTCGAGGTGACCGAGGCCGTAGGTGCGGAGGACCGAGTCGGGGACCTCCCGCTTCGCCAGGTCGGCGAGCGCCTGCGCGGCGGCCACCTTCATGCCCTCCGTGATCGAGCGGGCCCGCACGTCGAGCGCCCCCCGGAAGATGAACGGGAAGCCCAGCACGTTGTTGACCTGGTTGGGGTAGTCGCTGCGGCCCGTCGCCACGATCGCATCCGGACGCGTCTCGCGGGCCACCTCGTAGGGGATCTCGGGGTCGGGGTTCGCGAGGGCGAAGACGATCGGCTGGTCCGCCATGGACTGCAGCATCCCGGGGGTCACGGTGTCGGGTGCCGACACGCCGACGAAGGCGTCGGCGCCCCGGAGGGCCTCCTCGAGGGTGTCGATGTCGCGATCGGTCGCCCACTCGGCCTTCGTCGCCGTGAGGTTCGGCCGATCGCTTCGGATGACGCCGCGGGAGTCGATGAGGACGACGTTCTCCTTCCGAGCCCCGAGGTGCAGGAAGAACCGCGCCGTGGCGATGCCGGCGGCCCCGGCGCCGGAGAACACGAAGGTCGTGTCCTCGATCCGCCGCCCGGTGATCTCGAGGGCGTTGAGCATGGCCGCCGCGGCGATGATCGCCGTGCCGTGCTGGTCGTCGTGGAAGACCGGGATGTCGAGGCGGTCCCGCAGGGCGGTCTCGATCTCGAAGCACTCCGGTGCCTTGATGTCCTCGAGGTTGATGCCGCCGACGGTGGGCGACAAGAGCTCACAGAATCGAATGACCTCGGCCGGGTCCCGGCTGTCGACCTCGATGTCGTAGACGTCGATGTCCGCGAACCGCTTGAAGAGCACGCCCTTGCCCTCCATCACCGGTTTGCCGGCGAGGGCGCCGATGTCGCCGAGGCCGAGGACCGCCGTCCCGTTGGAGACCACGGCGACGAGGTTTCCCTTGTTGGTGTAGACGAACGCGTCGTCGGGATTGGCGGCGATCTCGCGGCAGGGCTCGGCGACGCCGGGGGTGTAGGCGAGACTCAGGTCCGACTGCGTCGTCGTCGGCTTCGTCGGACGCACCTCGAGCTTCCCGGGACGGCCGCGAGCGTGGTAGTCGAGCGCCTCGCTGATCCCCTTCCCCGTCATCTGCGACCTCCAAGGCCTGTGGACCATCGACGCTAGCGGCCTTCGGCGCCGCCGGAGTCCGGCGTCGGCGCAAGCGCTGCCGGGGAGCGGACCGACGGGGACGGGAAGGAAGGTCCCGTCGCCCCCGGAGCAGCGGCCTCCGCCGGCCGGGTGACCACCCCAGGGTCTCCCGGCCCCGTGAGGGCGGTCCGGCGCAAGTCGTTAAAGGTTCGGGCGGAGTGCGCCGATCCCGATCCGGAAGCAAAGGGAGGCCGCGCGTGCCGTTCGCCCGCGTCAACGGGACCATGCTCTACTACCGCGAGTCGGGCGAAGGTCGTCTGGCGCTGTTCATCCACGGCTTCCCGCTCGATCACACCGTGTGGCTCGATCAGCTCGCCGGCCTCGGCCACGTCCGCCGGTGCGTCGCCGTCGACCTGCGGGGCTTCGGGCGTTCGGAGCCGATCACCGACGAGAACCTCTCGATGGAGATCATGGCGGACGACCTCGCCGCCCTCATCCAGGCGCTCGGCGAGCAGGACGCCGACATCGTCGGCATCTCGATGGGCGGGTACGTCGCGATGGCGCTGTGGGAGTTGCGCCCCGAGATGGTGCGCAGCCTCACCCTGCTCGACACGAGAGCCCAGGCGGACAGTCCCCAGGCACGCGCGTCGCGCGAGGCCCTCATCGCCCAGGTCCTCGAGCACGGACGGGTGCACGTCGCCAATTCCCTCGGGCCGGCCCTCGTCGGTCCCGATGCCTCGGTCTCCGTCCGGGCCCGCCTGCGGTCCATGATCGAGGGGACCCGCTACGAGACGATGGTGGCCGCACTCGAGGGCATGCGGGACCGTCCGGATCGGACCGGCTCGCTGAGGACCCTCACCGTTCCCGCCCTGGTCGTCGGCGGCGAGCACGACACGCTGACGCCCCCCAAGGAGATCCACGCCCTCGCCGAGGTCATCCCCGGCGCCCGCTCCACGATCGTGCGCGGGGCCGGCCACCTCCCGCCGCTGGAGCGGCCCGA
>DATHYU010000449.1:0-6273 GCA_035458965.1 Acidimicrobiia bacterium
CCACGCAACCGACCACGAGCTGCTCGAGCGCTCGTCGGAGGATCTCAGGGCATTTGGTGAGCTGGTCCGTCGTCACCAGGCCTTCGTGCGCGGGGCCGCGATGCGCATCGTCCGCAACCCGGCGCTCGCCGAGGATCTGGCTCAGGAGGCTTTCGTTCGTGCGTTCAAGGCCAGGGATCGCTTCCGCGGTGACGCGGCCGTCCGTACCTGGCTCTATCGGATCGCCACGAACCTCGCTCTCAACGCCGTCACCCGGACCCGGGAGTCCCCGGTGCTGACGGACGACCACCTGTTGCGTGCCACGGCGCCGGGGCCGGCGGACGAGGTGATCGACGCCGACCAGCGACGGCGCGTTCGCGAGGCCGTCGCCATGCTCCCCGACCACTACCGC
Source organism: Acidimicrobiia bacterium (assembly GCA_035458965.1). Classification (GTDB taxonomy): domain Bacteria; phylum Actinomycetota; class Acidimicrobiia; order Spongiisociales; family UBA11373; genus DATHYU01. Next base: position 392 of record DATHYU010000449.1, read on the forward strand.
CTGCCCCTCGTGCTCTGCGAGTACGAGGGGATGTCGTACGAGGCGATCGCAGAGCGGCTCGACATCCCGCTCAACACCGTTCGAACACGGATCCACCGAGCCCGTGGCGAGCTGCGACGCATGATTCTGGAGGAGGGACGATGACGCTCGCCTGCGGTGTCACCGATGCCGAGATCCGTCGCTTCCTCGACGGCGGCGCGGTGGAGTTGGAGAACCACGTCGGAACCTGTGAGCACTGCCAGGCCAGGCTCGACGAGGTGTGGTCCGGTGCCTTCGAGGGAGACCTCTCCCCGGCGGTGCTGCGGACGCTGGAGTTCGACCAGTTCGTGATGGACACCGTCGAGATGGCGGCCGGCGTGGGGGCCCGCATGGTCCGCGCCCTGATGGTCTACCTAGGAGCCCAAGAGGAGGCTGATCGATGACGTTGGAGAACACGCTCGTCACTGCAGGTGTGGCGCTCGGTGTCCTGGTGGTCGGGTGGCTCGTGCTCGCCATAACCCGCCGGCGGCTGCCGGATCGGTGGGGCGAGGTCATCAGGCAGGTCACCCCTGCGCTCGGTCTCTCGGTCCTGGTCGTCGCCGTCCTGATCATCCTCGATCCCGATCGCGCCGAGGTGCTCGGTGACGCCGTGATGCGGTACGTGCCGAACGCGCTCGTCGCGGTGCTCGTCGTCCTGGTCGCCCGCGCCGCCGGACGGGTGATCGGGCTCTTCGCCGAGGCCGCCCTCCGTCAGGTCTCGGCCTCGATCGCCCAGCGGGCGCGCATCGGAATCGCGGGCACGATCCTCGGCATCGGGGTCATCATCGCCCTCGATCAGCTCGGCGTGAGCACCGACATCATCCTGCTGCTCGTTGCTGCGCTCGCCTTCGGCCTCGCCCTGGCGATCGGCCTCGGCTTCGGGCTCGGATCTCTGCCGGTGGCCAGGCAGGTGGCGGCGGGGCGCCACGTCCATGAGCGCTTCGAGCTCGGTCAGCGTCTCCAGGTGGGCGGATACGTCGGCACGCTGCAGGCGATCGGCCTCGCCAGCTCGCGGATCGAGACCGACGACGGCGTCCTCGTCGAGCTCCCGAACGAGGCCTTCCTCAGCGGTGCCGTGACCGTCCTCGAGTAGCGGCTCGGGTCCTGGTCCGTCCGGGGGGCCGATACGCTCCGGAGGGTGCCACGCGCCGATCTGATCGTCATCGGCGCCGGTCCTGCCGGCGCCGCCACCGCCATCCGGGCCGCCCGCTCGGGAGTGGACGTGGTCGTCTTCGACAAGGCGCCCTACGGACGCGACAAGGTGTGCGGTGACGGGCTCACGCCGCGAGCCGTCGGCGCCCTGAACGAACTGGGCATCGACCTCGGCGAGTCGCACCGTATCGACGGCCTGCGGATGAAGGCGCACCGCACGGAGCGGCTCCTCCCGTGGCCGGACACCGGCAGGTACCCGCCACACGGCGCGGTGTGGCCGCGCCGTCGGTTCGACAAGGCGCTCATCGATGCGGCGATGGAGGCCGGCGCCCGGGTCGTCTGGGAGACCGAGGCGACCCCGGTGCTCGACGGCGATCGTGTGGTCGGCGTCGATGCGGGCGGTGAGCGCTGGTCTGGCGACCTCACGGTCGTCGCCGCCGGGGCGCCGGGCGCGATCGCCCGAATGCTCGACGCCGGCCGGGTCGAGGGTGAGCCGTACGGGCTCGCCATTCGCTCCTACGTCGAGTCGCCCCGCCACGCAGATCGGCATCTCGAGGCGCTGCTCACGATGCGCGACGGCGACGGACGATCGGTCCCCGGGTACGGGTGGATGTTCCCCGCCGGCGACGGCACCGTGAACATCGGCGTCGGAGCACTCTCGACGATGAAGGGCTTCAAGAAGCTCAACCTCAACACCCTGCTCGACGTGTATTACGACCAGGTCCGCGAGTCGTGGGGGCTGGGCCCGTATCTCGAGCGGCCGCGCGCCTGGCGCCTGCCCCTCACCGCCCGCCGCCGCCACGGCCCCGGGTGGGTGGCGGTCGGCGATGCCGCGGGTCTCATCAACCCGATGAACGGCGAAGGGATCGACTACGGGCTCGAGGCGGGGATGCTGGCCGCCGACCTGTTCGTCGATCACCCGGCCTCGGCACCGGAGCGGTACGACCGGATGATCGGCGAACAGTTCGACGCCTTTCTGAGGACCGGCCGTCGCTTTGCGTTCCTCATCGGCCATCCCTGGATCCTCGACACGGGACTCCGCGTCGCCGTCGGGACCCAGGCGATCGCCAACATCACGCTCCAGGTGATGGGGAACCTCGTCGACTCCCAGAGCCCTGGAGCGGCAGGACGGGTGCTCAAGGCCACCGACAGGGTGCTCGCCGTCGCCGACCCGCTTCTCCGAAGGACCCGCGCCCGGGGCTAGTTCCTTCCATCCGATCGCAGCGTCCGGCGCGCCCGATCGAGGACCCGGCGGGCGGCCGGGATCTCCTTCCCGATCATGTTCAAACCGACGGCCATGGTGATGAGGCCCGGTCCGGGAAGCACGAGCAACGCCACCCCGACGCCGGTGACGATGGTTCCGGCGGCCACCGTGCCGGCACGGCGGGCGAGCGAGCGGGGCTGGTCGTCCATGCCGGGAAGCGTACGGAGTCGCGACCGCCAAAGCACGCGCCGCCCCGCCGTGGCAGCGGGTGTGCATCCCATGATCGTGCTCACGGCCGGGCGACGCTGGGCGCCGGAGGGCTCAGCGTCCGATGGCGGCGTGAGCACCACTCCGGAGGGCTCTTCTCGGCGCTGCCGGTTCGCCCGCAGGGGGCGGCACGTGCAGCCACACCGAGATGCTGCGCGGCTGCATGGTGCGGGCGACCGCGCCAGCGAGGTGACGGGCGATGTCGCCGGAGCTCGGCTCGTCACGGACCCTGGCTCCGACGGTGTCCATCTCGCGAGCGGCATCGAAGGTCGTCCGGTTGAACCGCCGCTCGACGGCGCGGTGCACCCGGCGGCGCAACGGGGAGACGGCTGCCGCGGCTGTGAGCGTCGCCCCGGCGGTGACGAGTTGGTTGCCGTCTCCCACGAGCAGCGACGCGATCACCGTCGGGATGGCGTACACCGCGGACACGAGGGCCACGACGACCGTGAAGGTGAGCGACCGGCTGACGAGACGGTCGATCTCGTAGAGGCGGTAGCGGAGCACCGCCAGCAGGATCGCTCCAGGAATGCCGAAGAGCAGCATGACGACCACGATGAGGCCGGCGAGGTGAAGCAGCGCGTCGAGACGGGTCGCCAGACCGATCGCGGCCATCACGATCGCCAAACCGGCCGCTACGGCGACGAGGCCCAGCCATCGAAGCTGGGCGCGTTCCTGTGGGGAGGCGGATCGGGTCCGTGCCACTGGCGCTGCCGCGCACCAGACCAGGGCCACGGCGGCGAGCGTCACTCCGACCGGGACCCCGAAGGACCCCACGGTGACCGCTCCGAGAACGCCTTGGGATGCGATCGAGATGCCGAGCAGCGCTATCGCGACGTACCACGAGCGTCCTGGTACCGACCCTGTCGGAAACAACACCAGCACCAGAGCGACGCCGGCCGCCAGGACCCCGGTCTGGACTTCGGGCGGCAGCGGCCCGATCGCGGAGATGGCCGGCGTCGATGCGGTGCCGAGGAGAATCCACCCGATGGGGTGCTGTGGCCGGCGGAGCCCGAGCAGCATTCCCACGGTTCCCCATCCGGGTACCACGGCAACCATGGGTGGGAGGACCCGGTCGAGGGCAACGGCGGCGAGTCCGCCGGCCGACGCGACCAACCACACCACGACGGGGAGCATTCGAGGGATACGCCGACCGGTGGCGGGCACGAGTGCAATCTCGGGCGCCGTCGTTACGGCACCGTTACGCCCCGAGGAGGCTTCCTTGCGAGCAAACGCACGTGGCCGTCGGGGCCGGTGACCCACCCCCCGGTCGGCGTCCCGCGCGTGGCGGCCTGGATCAGAAGGGGCGCCCGATGGGGCGCCCCTTCTGTCTCGCTTCTGTCGGTTGTCGTCAGCCGATGATGCCGAAGCCTCCGGCGAGCGGCATCCAGTCCGCCTCTCCCCAGGTCATCGACATGTCCGCTGCGCCCGGTGTGTTGGTGAACTTCAGATAGAACGTCTTCGTCGAGGGCCGGTAGACCCCGACGTTGTCGGTCCCATCCTGCGTCCAGTCACCGGCGAACGGGATGTCGCCGGGGTCCCCGAAGGTGAACACCAGGTCGGCGATGCCGTTCGTGTGCGAGTTGCGGAGGTAGATCCGCCCATCAGAGGGGCGTCCGACGCCGAGGGTGTCGATGCCGTCCGCGTCCCAGTCGCCGGCGATCGGGATGTCCCCCGGATCACCGAACAGGTAGTCCGTCTCGGCGGCGCCGAGACCCTTCCCGTCCTCGCCGAGGGCGTTGATGACGTACATCCGAGTCTCGGATGGCCGGAACAGGCTCACGGTGTCGCATCCGTCGCCGTCGAAGTCGCCGGCGATCGGCACGTCACCCGGGTTCCCGAAGAAGAACTGGAGATCGGCGATGCCGGTCGTGTTCGAGTTCCTCAGGTACACGAGTCCGTCCGACTGCCGGTACAGGCCCGGCGTGTCGACGCCGTCGCAGTCCCAGTCACCCATGAACGGGTAGTCGCCGGGGTTGCCGAAGGTGAAGAGCTTCGATCCGGGGATCGCCTTCGTGCTCTTCTGGTTCGGGTCGGCGAGATACCAGTGCGCCAGGTCCGGATCGAACATGCCGACGTCGATCGTCTGCAGCCTCAGTCCGACGATCACCGGGTCGTGATCGCTGGACCGGTACGCGTCGGGCGCATAGATCGCGTCCTGGGCGTCCTTCTTGAAGCTGGTGTCGTAGTCGACGATGTCGGGCTCGTCCGTGTTGTTGTGCCAGACCGCGGCTCCGATGATCTGCGAACGCAGGGTCCCGTTCGCCAGCGCGTAGTCGAGCGAGCCGAGTTGTCCGTCGAACACGTACGTGTAGGACATGGCCCCTTCGAACGCCATGGCGAGATCGACGAAGTCGTCGCTGGTTCCGGCGATGTCGTCGGCGCCCACCTTGATGGCGTCGATCGGATCCTCCATCTCGTACGAGTTGAGGTCGCCGATGATCAAGATGTCCGGATCGCCGACACCCGTCGGATCGCTCGCCAGCCAGTCCATGAGCTTCTTGGCGGCGAGCGTCCGCGTCAGGTTGCAGCTGGCCGCCTCGGGATCGTCGTCGCCGGCTCCACAGGAAGAGCCCTTCGACTTCAGGTGGTTCACCACCACGGTGAACACCTCGCCGGAGCCGACGTCGGAGAAGGACTGCAGTACCGCGGGCCGGTTCTGGTGCTCTCCGGTGGAATTCGGATCCACGAAGTCGAGGGTGTCGAGCACGCCGACGTGCATGTACGGCGTGACCGTTCCCGGCTTGTAGATGAGGGCGACCTTGATCGCGTCGGTCCCGATCGGGCCCGTGTGGATGTAGTCGTACGTACCGGCGCCGACGACGGCGTTCAGTCCCGCGATCAGATCCTTGAGGGCGGCGTCGGTCGCGTGGTTCTCGATCTCCATGAGGCCGACGACGTCCGCGTCCATCGCGGCGAGCGCCGCGAAGATCTTGTCGCGCTGTCGCGTGAACTCGGCCGCGCTGTCGGCACCGCGGCAGCCCTGGTCGGCCAGCGGGCCGCAGATCGGGGCGCCGGTGTCGATGGTCGGGAAGTAGTTGAGCACGTTGAACGCACCCACCTGCAGCGTGCCACCCACGTCGGGCGGACCGACCCGCTCGTTGACCCGGGTGAAGGTGAGCGCCGGCGAGGCGTGGACCTCGTAGGCGCCGAAGGCGTAGCCGAGCACCCCGGACAGCCCGTCGATGGTGTCGCCCCGCCGGACCGTGCCGTCGGGGGAGATGAACGGCGGCACCAGCGCCGG
>DATHYU010000450.1:0-3142 GCA_035458965.1 Acidimicrobiia bacterium
GATGTGGGGCGCAGTGGTGCTCGCCGGGCGGTGGGTGGGGGTGGGGCCCCACGAACCCCGTCCAGCCGAGGGCAAGTGCCGCCCTCCGCGCGGGTGAGGCGCGGCTGGACGGACGGCAGAGCCATTAATACAGCGTTCACACTTCGGATATGGGCGAGAAACCCCGGTGTGCCATGCTTGATCTCGATGGGCCCGCGCCTCCGGGTCCCAGCGCGTGAACGACCCGCCCAAGGAGGAAGATACCGATGCCGTACAGGGCTGAATACATCTGGATCGACGGTCAGAAGCCGACCGCCAAGTTGCGGTCGAAGACGAAGATCGTCGACGACGGCGAGGCGCCGCCGATCTGGGGCTTCGACGGTTCGAGCACCGAGCAGGCGCCCGGGGACAGCTCGGACTGCGTCCTCAGGCCGGTGCTCGTGGTGCCGGATCCGCTCCGTGGCGGCGACAACGTGCTGGTCATGAGCGAGGTCCTCACCACGGACATGGAGCCGCATCCGTCGAACACCCGTGCGGCGTGCGTCGAGACCGCCGAGAAGTTCGCCGCGTACGACCCGTGGTTCGGCATCGAGCAGGAGTACACGTTCTTCAAGGATGGCCGTCCGCACGGTTGGCCGGTCGGCGGGTTCCCGGCCCCCCAGGGCGGCTACTACTGCGGTATCGGCTCCGACGAGATCTGGGGCCGCGACATCGTCGAGGGGCACACGAAGGCCTGCATGGACGCCGGCATCTCGATCTCCGGCACCAATGCCGAGGTCATGATCGGTCAGTGGGAGTTCCAGATCGGCCCGCTGGGCCCCGTCGAGGTGGCGGATCAACTGTGGCTCGCTCGCTGGCTCCTCTATCGCATCGCCGAGGACTTCGACGTGTCGGCCCATCTGACGCCGAAGCCGGTCAAGGGCGATTGGAACGGTGCCGGGGCGCACACGAACTTCTCGACGAAGGACATGCGCGGGGGCTACGACGCCATCATCGCCGCCTGCGAGGCGCTGGGGGCGAAGGCCGACCTGCACATCATGAACTACGGGGCCGGCATCGAGGAGCGGCTGACCGGTCTCCACGAGACCGCTCCGTGGACCGAGTACAGCTACGGCGTGTCCAACCGCGGCGCCTCGGTGCGCATCCCGTGGCAGGTCGCCAAGGACGGCAAGGGGTACATCGAGGATCGGCGTCCCAACGCCAACATGGATCCCTACGTCGTGACCCGGCTGATCGTCGACACGGTCTGCAGCGCCGCCGAGGCGAACGCCTGATCCGACTCGATCGAGCGAAATGGGCGGGGCCCCTCGGGGCCCCGCCGTCGCGTCAGTCGCCGCATCCGCAGGATCGCCGCACGACGAGGGCACCGGAGTGCACGACCGAGCTCGTCGGCTGGCGTGCGGCGAGGGCTCCGAGGAGCGTCATCGCGGATCGTCCTGCAGCGAACCTGGGCAGCGACACGGAGGTCAGCGTCGGCGTGAGGAGCGTGCCGATCTCGAGGCCGCCGAGGCCCGCCATGGCCAGTTCCGCGCCGATGGCGACGCCCAGCTCACCCAGGTGGGCGTGCATGCCGGCGGCGATCGTGTCGGAGCCGACGAAGACCGCTTGGACGCCGAGGGCCATGACCCGGTCGGCGGCCTGGCGGCCTGCGCCGTAGGAGTACGCGGGCGCACCGATCTCCAGGGAACCGTCCGCGTCGATCTTGGCCTGACGGAGGGCGGCCCGGAATCCCGCTCGAATGTCGGTGCCCGGCGATCGGGACGGGTCGGGCACGACGAGTGCGATCCGGGTGTGGCCGTGCTCCAGGAGATGCCGCGTGCCGATCATGGCCGCCTCGCGTCGATCGAAACGAACGGCCGGGTCCGGGCTCGCGCCGTTGTCGAGGTACACGATCGGCGGGCCGTGGTGGGTGATCCGATGCCCGTACTCCGCCGGGAGGGCGCTGCCGACGGCGATCAGTCCTCCGACGCCCATGTCGGCGAGGCGTCGCAGGTGGCGGAGCGCCCGGCCCGGATCATCGCGGGCGTCTGCGATGAAGGACAGCGTCGCCCCGCCGCTGGCGGTGTCGATGCCGTCGAGCATGGGGCCGTAGAAGGTGCGCCGCGACGGCATGAGCACCCCGACGGACGTGACCGCCGCCGATACCCCGTCCGCGGGTCGCGGCGACTCTGCGACGACTCGCAACGGCTGGCCGCGCTCGATGGAGATCAGGCCGCGGGTGGCCAGGCGCTGGTACGCGCTCCGCACCGTCCGGGTCGAGACCCCGATCTTCTCGGCGACCTGCGAGGCGCTCGGCATCTCCATCCCCGCCCTGAGCACTCCCTGCGCGATCAGGGCGGCGGTGGCGTCGACGATCTGGGAGCTGAGGGGGGTGCGGCTCGCCTCGTCGAGGGTGATCTCCAGCAGTGGATGTGTCATCTCCTGCCAGAACGTTACGTGAACTCTCGCGTCATGGCTTGCCGGGTGGCGCGGACGCGGGATCGTCCGGCCAATGGTGCTTGGGGTACCGGCCGGCCATCTCCTTGCGGACGTCGATCCAGGAGCCGGTCCAGAACCCGGCGAGGTCGGAGGTGATCTGCACCGGTCGGCGCGCCGGGGAGAGCAACTCCAGGCGCACGGGACGGTCGCCGATCCGGGGGGTCTCGGTGGTCCCGAACATCTCCTGGACCCGGACGGAGACCGTCGGCGTGTCCGCCGAGTAGTCGACGGGGACCTGCCGTCCGCTCGGCACGGTCAGCCGGCCCGGCGCGAGCCGGTCCAGGTCCGCCGCCTGCGGGTACGGGAGGACCGATCGGATGACACGGGCGAGATCGAGCCGATCGAGGTCGTCCATGCCGGTGGCGCGCCCGAGGTGCGGGCCCAGCCAGGTCTCGAGGTCCTCGGCGAGCGCGGTGTCGCCGAGGTCGGGCCAGGGCTCGCCCGCATGGCGATGGAGGAAGGTGACGCGGGCGCGCAGATCGAGTGCCGCCTTCGTCCAGCCCAGCCGGTCGATGCCCTCGGCGCGAACCCGGTCGAGGATCGCCGTCACGGTCTCCGGCCCCGGCTGTGGCCGCTCGTCATGGGTCGTGAGCGCGAGGCCTCCGAGTCGGGCTTCACGGCGGCGGACGAGGCGCCTCCCCTCCCACACGAGCGATGTCGCGGTGTCGACCTCATGGGCGAACCG
>DATHYU010000451.1:0-6111 GCA_035458965.1 Acidimicrobiia bacterium
GACGACGTCGCCTCGGCAATGATGTGCTTCGGCACGGTCAGCGAGGGCGGCTCATCGATCGTGAGCTCGACCGACGTGCGCGTCGTGACCGCATTCGTCTGCGAATCAGTCGCCTCGGCGTACAGATCGAGAATCGCGACGCCAAACGACGTGCCGGACACGGCGAATGACGATTCGTCGCCGATTGCCCACCCAGTCGCAGACACCCAGGTGAACGTCCCAGGGATCGGGGCCGGCGGCACGGAGTTATCAAGGACCGGCTCGAAGTCGTCTGATGGATCGGCCAACGAGACGCCATCGGGGAGCGTCACGATGACGGTGTCGATCGGATCTCCGACGGCGAGGTGGCCGTTGCCGTCGAAGGTCACCGAGATCGTCGACTCCTGGTCAAGGGTGACCACCGCCGGATCGGCGGTGGTCGACGAGCCGAAGGTCGGGAGGGACTGGACCGAGAACGAACCCTCGAGCGCTGCGCCGGTATCGCCGTTGCGCATGCACAGGACGAACCCGTAGCTCTCGGCCTCAACCTCGATCGTGGTCGTATCGGAGAACGAGAACGAGCCCGACGGAAGATCTGCGAAGTCCTCCTTCAGAAGGCGTCGGAAGGAACCGTTGGCGACGATGTAGGTCTCGAGGTTGACATTGGTGAAGGCGTGCGAGCCTTCCCAACTCCAGGCGAGCTGGCGTGAACCGGCCTTGTTGGCTTTCGTCTCGAACCGCCAGCTCCCGTTCCACTCGTCGAGGGCTCCATCGCCGTTGACATCACTGCAAACAAGGTCGATCGGCTCTCTGCGGAAGTTCGGGTTGTCAGGAACGTTGTACTCGAAGGACGCCGTTGCGCCGTTGTTGGTGGTGAAGCTGACTGGGACAGCCTTCTTGCGTCCTTCGCCGGTTCCCTGGAGCACCCAATCACCATCAGGGTCGTGATTTGCGCGCGCGACACCGATCAGCGCCATGACCATCAGCCCGACGACCAGTCCGACTCCTGCCAGTCGCTTGGTGGACACGAGACGTCGTACGTTCGGCGTGTCGGACATGGGTCAGATTCCCTTTCGTGGGGTCACAGCGCGCAAGCACAGAAGGTTCAAAATCGGGTCTTCCAGCGCATCGGGTCTATTGACGCAGTTAAGGGTTCGATCTGAAGAGGCGATAGACCCTAAGTCCCCATTGATGGGGCCGAAAGGCCCTGCAGTGCGCAGGACAAGAGTCCAGGATCTGGAGTCCTCTGATCCCTACTCGGCTGCGGCGAGGGGCGTCGCCGCGATTTCGCGACAGAACGCCGTGACGTCGCCGAGAGCGGCCTCGAACCCGAGGTCACGGCCGCGGAATCTGGCTTCGTCGCGATCGGACTCTCGCACCTCGACGTTCCGCTCGACCACTCTTTGCTGCAATTCGGCCTCGAGAGTCGCGGAGCGTGGGGTGCTGATCTCCTTCCGGAGCGTGTCGGCGGCGCCGAGCAACTCGATGGCCCTCGACCCCTGTCCTTCGCGGGCCACGAGGACGGCCGCATCCTCCAGCAGGAAGGCCGCCGCCCAGCGGTCCCCAAAACGCAGGTAGGCCTGGGCGCTGGCCGCATAGTTCTCGGCCGCCTGGGCCGATTGGCGGAGTCCCCGATAGGCGTTGCCGATGTTGTTCTGGTTGATCGCCAGTACCCAGGCGTCACCGACCTCCTGGGCGAGTCGGATCGCCTCGGCGAACAGGTCGCGGGCCTCGGCGAACCGCTCCTGGAGCAGCGCGATCATCCCGAGATTCGTGTTCGACACCGCAATGGCCCACCGGTCGCCGATCTCGGTCCTCGCCCCCAGCGCCTCCTCGTGGAAGCCGCGGGCCGCCTCGAGGTCGCCCTCCTGCTCGGCGACGACACCGAGGTTGGACAGGACGCTCGCCATCGCGGCCCGGTCGTCGAGCTCCCGGCGGATCTCCAGGCTCTCTCCGTAGGCCTCCTTGGCGCGGTCGGTGTCGCCCTGCTGGGAGGCGAGCGTTCCGGCGAGGTGGAGGACCCGGCCCTTTCCGGCGGGCTCGTCGGCCTCGTCGAAGGCCGCCATCGCCCGGTCGAGCCGTTCGGCGGCATCGTCGTAGCGCTGCTGCTTGCGGAACACCTCGGCGAGGGCGACCTCGCACCACGCGGCGGCCACGGGGTCGCCCACCTCGGAGGCCAGCCCCAGCGCCTCGGTCTCGACGGACTCGGCACGGTCCCAGTCCCCGATGATCTCGAGCACCTGGCCCAGGTCCAGCAGCGCAGAGGACCGCTCGACGTCGTCGACGACCTTCGACAGCCGCTCGAAGTACTGGATCGCGGCAGTGTTCGAGTACGTCGCCTTGGCGGCGTCACCGGCACGGCGCTGGTACTCGATCTTCTTGTGGAGGTTCTCCGAGTGCCAGTAGTGATGGGCGAGCAGGTCGAGGCGGAGGTCGACGGCCTCGGGGTCCCGCTCGAGGTAGGCGCCGGTCGACTCATGGATCGTCGAGCGGACCGAGAAGGGGATGCTCTCGTAGGCGACCTCCCGGGTCACGGCATGGCGGAAGATCCAGGTCTCCTCGCGGTCCTGGGTGACGAGGTCGGCATCGAACAGCCGGTCGAGGTTGGAGAGGATGTCGTCGCGGGTCCCGAGCTCCGGATAGATCTCCGGAAGACTGTCGGGGTCGAACTCCCGGCCGATGACGCTGGCGACCTTGAGCGTGCGCCGGGGCGCCGCGTCGAGGCCGTCCACGCGGCTCAGCACCAGCGACTGGAGGCTCTGGGGCAGCTCGACGCCTGCCATCGCGCCCGGCTGGGCGATGTCGATGTCCTGGCGGCGGAGGAAGTTGACCAACTCCTCGATGTAGAAGGGGTTGCCCTGCCCCCGGGCGACGATGAGGTCGATGACGTCCTGGGCCGGCGCCATCGCCTTGCCGAACTGCTGCTCCAGCTTGGCGACGATGACCCGCTCGATCTGCGCCGGGCCCAGCTCCTGCAGCTCGAGCTCCTCGTACGAGTGGAGTGCTCGGATCCGGGCCTTGTACTCGTCGGCGATCTCGGTGCGGAACGCCAGGAGGATCAGGATCGGCAACCCCTGTGTCTCCCGGGCGAGCACCTCGAGGAGGTCGATGGACGCCTCGTCGATCCAGTGGCCGTCCTCGAGCACGACCACGAGGGGTCTTTGTGCGAGTCTCGACCGGAGGATGGCGGCAACGAGGTTCTCGAGCGACGTCTTGCGGAGCTTGGCGTCGAAGGCGGCGGTGACCGCGTTGTCGGGGATGTCGATGCCGAGCAGCGGCTCCAGCAGCGGCGCACGGGGTACGAGACCCGGGTCCACCCGCTCCAACTCTCGCTCGACGGCGGCGATCTGGCGGTCGGCGGGGAGCCCTGCGATGTCGAAGAGGATCTGCCATGGCTCGCGCCAGACGAGATATGCGGTGTTCTGCCCGAACGCCTGCGCCTCACCGAAGGCGACCTGGTGGCCGGCGGCACGCATGCGGCGCACGACCTCGGCCACGAGACGGGACTTCCCCAGCCCGGGCTCGGCCGAGATGCCGATGATCCGGCGGTCCCCGTCGAGAGCCCTCGCCAACCGCTCGTCGATGAAGGCGACCTCCTCGTCGCGCCCCACCATCGGCAGCGGGTACCGGACCGTGCGCCGGGCCATGCGTTCGGCGGTGCGGACGGCCTTGAACGCCGTCACCGGCGCCGCCTTGCCCTTCAGGTTCAGCGGGGGCAGCTCCTCCCAGACGAAGTCGTCCTCGGCGCGGGCCACCGCCTCGCCAGACACGTAGATCGAGCCGGCGGGCGCCTTGCCCATGAGCCGGGCGGCGAGGTTCGTCGGGTCGCCCATGCACGCGAAGGTCCGTCTCGTCGGGTGGCCGTTCGTGCCGCTGAAGATCCGTCCCGTGCTCACGCCGATCTGGATGTCGGTCGCCGCCGTCGTCTGCTCCAGGTCCCGGATCTCGAGGGCGGCCCGGACTGCTCGCACGGCGTCGTCCTCGTGTGCCCGCGGCGAGCCGAAGACGCCGAACAGGTAGGCGCCCTTGTCGCCCAGGGTGATCTGGAGCAGGTTCCCGCCGTAGCGGTGCAGGGCGCGCTGGGACTCCCGGATGAACTCGTCGAGCTTGCGGTCGGCGCCCTCGTCGTGGTCGAAGTCAATGCCGCCGAAGCGGATGAAGATCGGGAAGGCGGTCCGGAGCTCGGCGAACAGGGCGCCGCTGCCGCCCGACAGGCGGTCGTACACCGTGGGCAGCAGCCACTGGCGGACGACGTCCTCGTCGAGGTCCTCGAACGTGTGCGGGAGCCGTTTCTCGGTGGCGGTCCCGTTGAAGGCCTCGAGCACGCCGGCGGTGCCGCCCGACGCGTCCTCGCGGATCTCCGACAGCGTCACCCGGTCGCCGAGCGCCTCGAGGGCCGACGCGTCGAGGATCACCTCGCCCTTCTCGGCGAAGCCTTCGGCGGCGGCGAGGTCGTCGATGAGGCTCCCGGCGAGGACGTCGTGCAGCTGGATGTCGGGGTCGCCGACGACGAAGCGTCGGGCGCTGCCGACGGCGATCGCCACCTTGATTGCCAGGTCGACGGTCGACCCGCCGGTGGTCGAGATCGTGCCGATCTCGGCGAAGGTGCGCTGCATGTGCAGCGCGCACGCCGCCGCCTGGGAGCCGTCGTCGCCGTCGATCCACCCCGTGATGGCGTCGCCGCTGAAGTACAGCACCTCGCCGCCGTAGGCGTGGAGGTCGTCGATCACGCCGGTGAACAGCCGGTCGATGTGGCCGACCAGCTCCTCGGGACCGCGCCGGGGGCCGAGCTCGTCGACGAGGGCCTCGGTCAGTGGCGTGAAGCCGGAGATGTCGGCGAACACCGCGGCGCCGGTGACGTGGGTGTGCATGCGGCGGCCCGCGAGGAGTGCCCGGCGCCGATCGCCTGCGATGTAGGCGCGGGGGTCGTCGGATCTGCTGGCCGCGACGGCCGCCATGGGTGCCCCTCGGAACGGCGAGTGCTCGTCACGAGGCTACCGCTGCGTTTCCGGCTCCCGGTCAGGGGGTGATCGTGAAGGCGTCCGTCAGCGTGTCCGACGATCCGTCGGGATTGGTGACGGTCACGTCCCAGGTCCGACCGCGTGGCGGACCGCCGTCCTTGACGACGACGTCGAGTTCGATGGACCCGGTGTTCACGGTCGGATTCTGCGCCTCCGGTGCCGGCCCCGAGCCTCCCGAGAACGACACGACCGCTCCGTCCCCGAACCCCGAACCCGTGATCGTCACCGGATGGGATCCGCTCCCGGACAGTTCGGTCGGGCTGAAGGACGTCACGACCACGGTGCCGGAGGGTGGCGTCGTGGTGGTGGTGGTCGTTGTCGAGGTCGTTGTCGTCGTCGTGGTCGGGTTCGGGTCACAGCCGTACCCGTTCGGTGGCGTGACGCCGTCCCAGACGAGCCCCGGCGCATCGACCGACGAGATCGTCGTCGTGTAACACCCGGACCGGTGGTTGCGGATCCGCAGGGTGGCGACGCCTGCGGTGTCGGTGGTCACGGTGCCGGTCATCGAGGAGGGCCCGCTCACCGTCGCGGTGACGGCCACGTCGGCGATGGGCTCGGCGAGCCGGATCGACACCGACAGGTCCTTGTCGTTCGAGCGACCGCCGTTCGTCGAGTACTCGACCGACGCCACCGTGACCGTCGGGGGATCGAGGCCCATGAGCAGCGCGACCGCGGCTCTGATGTCGGGCACCCGGGGATAGAGACGGTCGCCCGGACACGCGGTGTCGCCCGCGGGTGACGGCCAATCCCGGTGGGCGGCGATCACCTCGATGTCGGTGATGCTGTCGGGCCAGACCGGATTCACGTAGTGGACCATCCCGAGGGGGTCGAGCCCGTGGCGGATCCCGTTCTCGGCAAGGGCATGCTCCAGCGCGGTCACGGCCGCGTCCTTGGGCAGGACGTTCGTGAAGTCGCCGAGGAGCGCGATCCCGAGGTTCCCCTGGTTGTAATAGGCGCTGTGGCCGCCCGTCACGAGCTGGCCGAACGTCGGGCTGAGTGGCCGGCTGTCGTGGCCGAAGTCGCTGCCGTCGCCTCCGTTGAGGCACGACGCGCTCTCGGCGCCCGACCAGCGGCCCTCGTAGATCCGGCCGGCCTCGTCGACGAGATACTG
>DATHYU010000452.1:0-11746 GCA_035458965.1 Acidimicrobiia bacterium
ACCCCGATCGGTCGCTCTTCTACTTCCAGAGCCAGGTGCCCCAGCACTCCGAGCTCGCCTGGATCCTCGGGACGATCACCGGGATGGGCCAGCTCGATCGGATGACCCAGTACAAGTCGAAGGCCGACAAGGCCGGGCACAACCTGGGCATCTACGCCTACCCGGTGCTGATGGCCGCCGACATCCTCCTGTACCGGGCCCATGCGGTCCCGGTGGGCGACGACCAGAAGCAGCATCTGGAGCTGACCCGCGACCTGGCCGACCGGTTCAACTATCGGTTCGGCGAGACCTTCCCGGTGCCCGACCCCATCATTCCCGAGACCGGGGCGCGCATCATGTCGCTCCAGGACCCGACCTCGAAGATGTCGAAGTCCGATGAGGATCCGACGAGCCGGATCCTCATCCTCGACGACCCCGACACCATCCGGAAGAAGCTCAAGCGGGCCGTCACCGACAGCGGGACCGAAGTCCGCCACGACTGGGACGCGAAGCCCGGTGTCTCCAACCTCATCGAGATGCTGTCGCTCTTCACCGGGCAGACCATCCCGGGCATCGAGGAGGAGTACGGCGATTCCGGCTACGGCACCTTCAAGAACGTCGTGGCCGAGGCGGTGATCGAGGGCCTGGCCCCGGTGCGGCGCGCCTATCAGGAGCTCGACGACGCCGACGTCGACCGCATCATGCGCAAGGGCGCCCTCGATGCCCGCACCCGCGCAGAGGGCTTCCAGGCCGAGGTCCGCAAGAAGGTCGGCCTGGTCGGCTGAGGCGGTATCGGCAGGTTCGGACCGACGGGCAGACCCGGCCGATCCCGCCCGATCCCCACGAATCACACCCCTGGTACTCTCCCGCCACGCGGAGCGGAGCGGGGACTCATGGAAATCGACATCGGCATCGGCAAGACCGGCCGACGCGCCTGGGGATTCGACGACATCGCGATCGTCCCGAGCCGGCGGACCCGCGACCCCGACGACGTCGATATCTCCTGGGAGATCGACGCGTACCGCTTCGAGCTGCCGATGCTGGCCTCTGCGATGGACTCCGCCGTGAGCCCCGAGATCGCGGTCATGATCGGCCGACTCGGCGGCCTCGGCGTGCTCAACCTCGAAGGCCTGTGGACGCGCTACGACGACCCCGAGCCGTATCTCATCGAGATCGCCTCGCTCCCGCCCGAGAAGGCGACCCGGCGCATGCAGGAGATCTACCTCGAGCCGATCAACCCGGATCTCATGGGGCAGCGGATCTCGGAGATGAAGGCGGCCGGGATCACCACCGCCGCCAGCCTCACGCCGCAGCGGGTCGAGCAGTACTCGGCGATCACGAAGCAGGCCGGTCTCGACATCCTCGTCATCCAGGGGACCGTCGTCTCGGCCGAGCACGTGTCCACCCGGACCGAGCCGTTGAACCTCAAGAAGTTCATCCGTGAGTACGAGACCCCCGTCATCGTCGGCGGCGTGGCCTCGTACTCCACGGCACTGCATCTCATGCGCACCGGCGCCGTCGGCGTGCTCGTCGGTGTCGGGCCCGGCGCGGCCTGCACGACACGCGGCGTGCTCGGTGTGGGCGTGCCTCAGGCAACGGCCATCGCCGACGCCGCAGGCGCCCGGATCCGCCACCTGGACGAGACGGGCCGGTACGTGCACGTCATCGCCGACGGCGGGATGCGCACCGGCGGGGACATCGCCAAGGCCATTGCGTGCGGCGCCGACGCCGTCATGCTCGGCTCGCCGATCGCGTCGGCGGACGAGTCGCCCGGCCGCGGCTATCACTGGGGCATGGCGACGTTCCATCCGGACCTGCCGCGGGGCGCCCGCGTCGAGACGAAGAGCCTCGGCACCCTCGAGGAGGTCCTCCTCGGCCCGGCCCACGAGAACGACGGCAAGCGCAACCTCTTCGGGGCGCTCCGGGTCTCGATGGCCACCACCGGCTACTCGGACGTGAAGGCCTTCCAGAAGGCCGAGGTCATGGTGGCGCCCGCGCTGAAGACCGAGGGCAAGACCCTCCAGCGCGACCAGCGCGTCGGCATGGGCTGATGGACTTCGATCGGGTCCTCGTCCTCGACTTCGGGGCCCAGTACGCCCAGCTGATCGCCCGCCGGGTGCGCGAGGCCCACGTCTTCTCCGAGATCGTGCCCCGCGACATCACGGCGGCCGAGGTGACGGCCAAGGCCCCCACCGGGATCATCCTGTCGGGCGGTCCGGCGTCCGTGTACGCCCCCGAGGCATACACCATCGACCCCGAGATCCTGCAGCTGGGGATCCCGGTGCTGGGCATCTGTTACGGCCACCAGCTCATCGCCCACACCCTGGGCGGCGACGTGGCCCGCACCGGTGCCGCCGAGTACGGCCGCACCGACCTCGATGTGATCGACGAGGGCTCGGTGCTCTTCAACGAGCTGCCGGTCACCCAGCCGGTGTGGATGAGCCATCGCGACGCCGTCGTGAAGGCGCCGCCCGGATTCGCCGTGACGGCGTCGACGGCGGCCTCACCGGTGGCGGCCATGGAGGATCTCGACCGCGGCCTGTGCGGGGTCCAGTTCCATCCCGAGGTCGCCCACACGCCGCGGGGGCAGGAGGTGCTCAAGCACTTCCTCTACGACGTGTGCGGGGCCCGGCCCACCTGGACCCACGTGTCGATCATCGAGCAGGCCGTCGATGCCATTCGCGAGCAGGTCGGGGACGGCGAGGTGATCTGCGGCCTGTCCGGCGGCGTCGACAGCGGTGTGGCCGCGGCTCTCGTCCACAAGGCGGTGGGGGACCAGCTCACCTGTGTGTTCGTGGACCACGGGCTGCTCCGCAAGGGGGAGGCCGAACAGGTCGAGGAGACGTTCCGCGACACCTTCCACGTGAACCTCGTCCACGTGAAGGCCCAGGATCGCTTCCTGTCTGCGCTGGAGGGCGTCACCGACCCCGAACGCAAGCGCAAGATCATCGGCGAGACGTTCATCCGGGTCTTCGAGGAGGTCGCCAAGGACCACGCCGAGGCCAAGTACCTGGTCCAGGGCACGCTGTATCCAGACGTCATCGAGTCGGGTACCAAGGATGCAGCGAAGATCAAGAGCCACCACAACGTGGGCGGACTCCCCGACGACATGCAGTTCGATCTCGTCGAGCCGCTTCGGGACCTCTTCAAGGACGAGGTCCGGGCGATCGGCGAGGAGCTCGGCCTTCCCGAGGAGCTCGTCTGGCGCCAGCCCTTCCCCGGCCCCGGCCTGGCCGTCCGCATCATCGGCGAGATCACCGAGGAGCGCCTCGAGGTCCTGCGGGAGGCCGATGCCGTGATCATCGAGGAGATCCGCCGTGCCGGGCTCTATCGCGAGATCTGGCAGGCTTTCGGAGTCCTCCCGGCGATCCGCTCCGTCGGCGTCCAGGGTGACGAGCGCACCTATGCCTATCCGCTGATCGTCAGGGCCGTGACCAGCGAGGACGCCATGACCGCCGACTGGGCCCGGCTGCCCTACGAGGTCCTCGAGCGCATCTCGTCCCGGGTCATCAACGAGGTCGACGGCATCAACCGCGTCGCGTACGACATCTCGAGCAAACCGCCCGCCACGATCGAGTGGGAGTGACCCGGCCACGCGCCGGATCACGGCCTGCAGCTCGCAGCCGATAGCCAACGGCTTCGCCTCGTGCGGGCTCGGAGAGTTCGAGAAGGAGCGCGGAGCATGCAGTGCACCTCGTGGGCCGCTGCCGGCAATGGCGACGCCTCGGCGCTCTGGAGCAGTCGGAGGTCTCCGGTGACCTCGAGTCGGCTCTGAAGTTCGCCGGCGAGCCCGCAGCCATGGAGACGTAGCGAGCGATTCCCGTGTCCGATGCTCGCCCCCGACAGACGGTGTGCTGCCTTCTCCTCAGGCCCTCAAGCAAGCCGGGTTCTCAACCGATACCTGCTCGTAGTCGGAATCAGGGGTTTGCCGCGTGTCGTTTCTCGACGATCCAGAGCTTCTCGAACTCTTTCACAGCGAGGTCGAGGAGCGGGCGGGAAGGCTGAGGGACGCCGCCGCGGCCCTCGGCGACAGCGACGTGGGCAGGGACCTCGCCCACGACATGTATCGCGAAGGTCACACCATCAAGGGCACCGCACGCATGATGGGGTTCACGGCCGTCAGCGACGCGGGCAAGCTCCTCGAAGAGACCTGGCGCGCCATTCTCGAGCACGAGATCGATGACCCCGCTCGGCTCTCCGGACCGCTCGCCGCTCTCGCGGAGGCCGCGATCAGCGCCTGCTCCGCCGACCCTTCTGCCGGAACGCCGGCTCTCGCCGACGGCATGCGCCGGGTCCGTCTGAGTCTGCGCGGCGGTGACGACGAGGAGATCCCCGTGGAGACGGTCGACGCCGAAACGCCGCGCGGGGCCCCGGTCGAAGGGGGAGACCTCGGCGGGCTCCTGGGGGCGATCGACTCCTGGGCGTTCGGCGAAACCGTTCGTGTCAATGCGGCGAGTCTGTTCCGTCTCATCAACGGCATCACGTCGTTGCGCGTCGACGTGGAGGTGCTCGGGCATCAGGTCGACGAGATCGGCCCGGCGTCCCAGGAGCGGCGTGACGAGATCCTCACCGGACTTTCCGGCAGCGTCGCCGGCGCCGAGAAGGCGGTGCTCGCGCTGCAAGACCAGGCTCTCGAGCTGGCATCGGCTCCGCTCAGCGACATCACGAACACGCTTCCCCAGCTCGTCCGCTATCTCTCCAGGAAGTCCGACAAGGAGATCCGCTTCGAACTGGTGGGCGACTCCCACAAGGTCGACCGGCAGGTCCTCGAGCAGCTGTCCGACCCCCTGCGGCAGTTGCTCGTGAACGCCGTCCAGCACGGCATCGAGCCGGTGGGCGAGCGCATCGCCGCCGGGAAGCCCCCCACCGGGACCCTGGCGCTCCGGGCGACGGTCCGCGATCACCGGCTGGAGATCGTCGTCGAGGACGACGGCCGGGGCATCGACTGGGATGCCGTGCGGCGCAGCGCTCTGCGCAGGGGCCTCATCGATCCCGGCGCCGCCGACGACCTCTCCGCGCTGCGCAGCGCGCTCTTCGCAGAGAACTTCTCCACGTCGGGCCCCGGTGAACTGGTGGGCGACGGCAACGGGCTCACCGACGTCGCCGCCGCCGTCGAGTCCCTGCACGGCAATCTGACGATCGACACCGAGGAGCGGGGCGGCACCACCGTGAGGCTCGCCGTTCCGACCTCACGGGCCCTGCAGGACGCCGTGCTCGTTCGAGCCGGTGGCCAGACGTGGGGCGTGCCCGGCCTCGCCGTTCTGGGCCGGATCCCGTACCCCGGGGGCGAGCCCGCGATTCCCTGGGAGGGCGCGCAGATCCCGATGGCGTCGCTCGCCGAGACCGTGGGCCTCGTCGAGACGGACCCGCTCACCCGCGTCATCGTCGTCACGAGCCCGACCGGGCCGGTCGGCTTGGCGGTCTCCGAGGAGATCGGACGCCGCCAGGTGGCCAGCCGCGAGCTCGGCCCCATTCTCGGCGGCGTGCCCCACCTCACCGGCGCCGCCCTGCTCGGCGGTGGCGACATCGTCGTGCTCGTCGACGCCGCGCGCCTCGCCGACCGAGTCCGCGCCGTCCCCGATGCCTCCGGGCCCCGGCTGCGGATCCTCGTCATCGACGACTCCCGCGGCGCCCGCCAGGTGGTCGGTGGCGCCCTCGGATCGGCCGGATTCGAGGTCGAGCTGGCCAGCAGCCCGTCGGAGGCGCTGGCGGCACTCGCCGAGGGCCCCGTCGACGGCATCGTCATGGACTTCGTGCTCCCGACCATGACCGGCGCCGAGTTGGTCGCGAAGGTCCGGGAGATGGGCGTCGACGTCCCGGTCGTCGTCCTCTCCGGTCAGGCAACACCCTCCGACCAGGTGCGGGCGATCGAAGCGGGTGCGGACGCCTACTTCGACAAGGACGACGTCCGCAAGGGCGCCCTCGCCCAGGCGTTGAGCGAGCTCATCGGGGACGGGAACGGGCCATGAAGATCCTCGTTGCAGACGACAGCCCGTCGTTCCGAGCAGCCCTCACGCGGATGCTCGTGGAGGCGGGCTACGAGATCGTCCGGGCCCGTGACGGCGTCGAAGCCCTCACCGTGTTCTACGTCGAGCAGCCCGACCTCGTTCTCCTCGACCTGATCATGCCCCGTCTCACCGGGTGGGTCGTGTGCCGGATCATCAAGGAGGATCCCGTGTTCGGCCGGACACCGGTGCTGGCCATCACCGGCGCCGACGATCCGGAGAACCGGTACTGGGCCGATCGATCCGGCGCCGATGCGTTCGTCACGAAGGACGAGATCTCCGACACGCTGATCGACCGCGTGAAGGCGATCGTCGCCACTCGGGCGCTGGCCGACCTCGCCGCCGACCGCCCGGCCGCGCCGGGCCCCCAGGTGCGCGATGTGGATGTGCTGACCCGAGTCTGCGGTCTCCTCGACCGGAAGCTGTTCGAGACCACCGTCGTGAACGACATCATGTCCATCGCCGCGCTGACCCTCGATCGGCGCGAGTCGCTGGAGCGCACCCTTCGCACGCTGCACCACCTCGTCGACTTCGACGTCGCCGCGGTCGGTCTCGTCGACGAGCGGACGCTTTCGATCTGGTCGCCGCATCGCATCGACGACTGGTTGCTCACCGACTTCCACGACCGCGTGGTCCGCCACCTCGACGACGGGGAGTCCGTGTCCCCCTCGAGTGCCGGCTTCACGGAGTGGATCGCTGCCGGCGACGACCGCACGACGGCGGGCAAGGGGTGGAACGCGGAGTACCTCGCCCGGCTCACGAGCCGCGGCCGCATCATCGGTTCGCTCGTGCTGGCATCGACCTCCCCCGACGCCTTCGACGACCGGGCACATCGAACCCTCCGGTCGGTCGCCCCGGCGATCGTGACGGTGGTGGACAGCGCAAGTCTGCATCACCGGGAGACGGGCCAGGTGCTGGGAGAACACGGCCGGGCGGTCGGGTAGCCGCAGCGGCGTGAAGGCAGGCGAAGCCGCTCCTCGCTCCGGCGCCGCCCCGTAGCCGAGCAGGCCGACGGTCCCGACTCGCCCGGCATCGGCAGATCCATTGCCATACGATCGCCCTGCCGCGCGCCTTGTATGGGTGAGACCTCTGGGAGGGGGATGACCGTCGTCGATCGAATCCGGAGCGAGAGCTTCACCGATTTCGTGACCGAGGCCGAGCCGCGGCTTCGGCAGGCTCTGACGGGGTCGCTGGGACCCGAACTCGGGCGCGAGGCCGCAGCCGAGGCGTTGGCGTACGGCTGGGAGCACTGGGATCGCGTCAAGCCCATGGAGAACTCGGTCGGGTACCTGTTCAGGGTCGGCCAGCGCTGGGGGCGGCGTGCGAGGTCCCGAACCAGACCGGTCTTTCCGAGCGTCGAGCCGTCACGCCTGCCGTGGGTCGAGCCCGGTCTGCCCGAGGCACTGCGAGGTCTCTCGGCCCGGCAGCGGACGGTCGTGTTCCTGAGGTTCGGCCACGAGTGGTCGCTCGGAGAGATCGCAGAGTTGCTCGGTGTCAGCAAGGCATCGGTCCAGTCGTACTCGGACCGAGCGATGGAACGGTTGCGCGGCAGGTTGGGAGCGGAACGATGACCGATCCTCGGACCCAGATCAGGCAGTACGCGAGTCAGCTCGCCGAGGGCCAGAGGCCGATCGAGGCCGCAGAGGCGATGTCTCGACGCGGAGCGGTGCGCGAGCTCCCGGAGCCGCGACGCATCCAGGAGCACGGCCGGCGCCTGGCGCCCCGGTGGGCCTACGCCGTGGCGTCCCTCGTCGTTGCCGTCTCCGTCGGCGCGGCGCTCGTCTGGTTGATGGGGTCATCCGGCGATCAGGAGCCCGCCGGTCCCAGCACCACCACGCCGGTGTCGACGATCCCCTCCACGGTGGCGACCACGGAGGCGAACCCTTCGACGGTGGCAACGACGGAGGCGACCGCCACGACGACCACGATCGCGACCACCACGACGCAGGCGGCGCTTCCCGCGCCGGCGGTCTTGGGCACCACCCACTACGGCGGTC
Source organism: Acidimicrobiia bacterium (assembly GCA_035458965.1). GTDB lineage: Bacteria > Actinomycetota > Acidimicrobiia > Spongiisociales > UBA11373 > DATHYU01. The sequence continues at coordinate 7,982 of DATHYU010000452.1, forward strand.
GCGGGTTCGACTACGCCGTCGGTGTCGCAGCGGCACCGGGGGGCGGGTCCGTTGCGGCCATCGACTTCCGAAGCTCGAACGAAGGCGACCTCGTGGTGGCGAAGTTCTCTCCTGACGGCGAGTTGACGTGGTCCACGGCGTGGTCCACCACGCGCGAGGACGCACCGATGCGCGGAGCGATCGCGACCGATGCGTCGGGTGCGGCGTACGTCGGGGTCGCGATGTTCGACCTGGAACGCGTGAACCACGAACTGGCGCTGTTGAAGTTCGACGCCGGCGGCGAGTTGCTGTGGCAGCGAGCGTCGATCGGCGTCGATGGTGGGCAACGCCCCCACGTCGTGGCGGTGGGCAGCGACGGTTCGGTCTTCGTGGCCGGGCATCACGATCTCGGAATCCCGGGAGACCCCGAGCATGTGTTCATGATGAACGTCGCTCCGGACGGGCAGTTGCTGTGGCAGCGTCTTCTCGTTGGCGAGGGCATGGTCAGCGGGACCGCGTTCGCCGGCACCGTGGACCCGTCCGGGAACGTCGTGTTGGCGGGTGCCGTCGGCGACTACGCCGACGAGGTCGACGCCCTGATCGTGAAGCTCGATCCCGCCGGGGACATCCTGTGGCAGCGGAGCTGGGGAGTGCCGGGAGCTCCGGACAGAGCCTGGAACGTGGTTACGGACCCCGACGGCGACATCTACGTGTCGGGACCCGTCTTCGGGGTCGGTGACGGTGGCGACCAGACGTTCGTCGTGAAGATCGACAGCGAGGGAGCGCTGCTCTGGGCGCGGATCTGGCAGATCCCCGGCAACGAGCTCTGGGCGCATGGGGCGGCCTTCGGCGATGGGATCCTGGTGGTTTCCGGCTTCGTCGGACGTGTCGACGCGGACGGGCTCCGCATGGACAAGAGCTCGTCTCTCCTCGGCGTCTCCCCCGACGGTGAGTTGCTGTGGCAGGCGGCCATCGGTGCCCGTCCCCTCGAGTCGATCGAGAGCCTTGCCTTCACCGACGACGGAACCCTCGTGGCGGCGGGTCAGGCCGAGCGGGCGGAGCTGAACGTCGTCGCATTGGATGGCGAGTGGCTCGTGTCGGATCTCCCGCTGGCGGCCACGAGCCTCACCGCCGTCGACCTGGACCTTCCGTGGGGCGAAGGCGACGGGGAGATCACGGCCCCCGAGGGCGCCGTTGGCGGAGGGTCGGGAGCCGACGCCGTCGTGATGCGCCTCGAGCTCCCCTGATCTCACCCGACCGGCGGACGCCGCGGTGGAGGGCCCGAGCGGAGCCCGTGGCGGCGGGCCGGGAACCTGAATCACACTCCCGTGATTCCGGACACGGCCACCCCGTATACTCCGCCTCCCGTGACCGAATCGCCGCTGTTCTCCGACCTCAATGCCGTTCAGCGCGAGGCCGTCGCGGCCACCGACGGTCCCGTGCTCGTCGTCGCCGGTGCCGGTTCGGGCAAGACCCGGGTGCTCACCTACCGCATCGCCCATCTCATCCGTGACCGGGGCGTGTCCCCGTACGAGATCCTGGCGATCACGTTCACCAACAAGGCCGCCAACGAGATGAAGGAGCGGGTCCAGCACCTCATCGGCGGCGGGGTGGCTCGCGGGATGTGGGTGTCCACCTTCCACAGCGCGTGCGTTCGGATGCTGCGACGCGACGCCTCGATGCTCGGATACCGCTCGACCTTCACGATCTACGACGACGCCGATGCCCGGCGCCTCGTCGAGATGTGCGTGCGGGACCTCGACCTCGACCCGAAGCAATTCCCGCCGAAGGGCATCCGCGCCGCGATCTCGAACGCCAAGAACGAGCTCGTCGACTTCGAGTCCTTCGCCTCCCAGGGGAGCGGCCCCTATCACGAGCGGGTCGCCGACGTGTACCGGTTGTACCAGCAGCGGATGCTCGAGGCCTCGGCAATGGACTTCGACGACCTGCTCATGGTCACCGTCGAGCTCCTGGGGGCCTTCCCACAGGTCCTCGAGTACTACCAGGACCGCTTCCGGTACGTCCTCGTCGACGAGTACCAGGACACGAACCACGCCCAGTACCGGCTCGTGCAGATGCTGGCCGCCAAGCATCGCAACGTGTGTGTCGTCGGTGACAGCGATCAGAGCATCTACGCCTTTCGCGGCGCCGACATCCGCAACATCCTCGAGTTCGAGCGCGACTACCCCGACGCCAAGGTCGTGGTGCTCGACCGCAACTACCGCAGCACGCAGACGATCCTGGACGCAGCGAACTCCGTCATCTCGAACAACTCCTCTCGGAAGCCCAAGCACCTCTGGACCGACCTCGGAGAGGGTGACAAGGTCGTCGTCTATCGGGCGCAGGACGAGCACGACGAGGCGGCCTTCGTGGCCGAGGAGCTCGGCAAGCTCGAGGAGGCGGGGAAGCACCTCTCGGAGATCGCCATCTTCTATCGCACCCATGCCCAGTCCCGCGTCATCGAAGAGGTGCTGGTTCGCTACGGCCTGCCGTATCAGGTCGTGGGTGGCCCCAAGTTCTACGACCGCCGCGAGGTGAAGGACGTCCTCGCCTACCTGCGGGCGATCGTCAACCCCTCGGACGAGGTGGCGATGAAGCGCATCGTCAACGTTCCCAAACGGGGCATCGGGGCGACGAGCGTCGGCCACGTCGAGCGTTTCGGCGAAGCCGAGTCGCTGACCTTCTGGGAGGCCCTCGAGGCCGCCGGTGCCAACAACCGCCTCACCGGACGGGCGCAGGGTCAGGTCGCCGACTTCGTGGCGATCATGGGGGAGTTGCGGTCGAAGGCCGAGGATGGCCCGCGCGCCGCGCTGCAGGCGGTGCTCGACGACACCGGCTACGTCGCGGAGCTGGAATCCGAGCGGTCGATCGAATCCCTCGGCCGCGTCGAGAACCTCAAGGAGCTCCTCTCGGTCGCCTCCGAGTTCGAGGAGAGCGGACCGATCGGCGGGACGGGCGACGAGGTCTGGGACGAACTGGACGGGATGCGGCGTCTCGAGCTGTTCCTGGAGTCCGTGAGCCTCGTGTCGGACCTCGACTCTCTCGAGGACGAGACCGGGGCGATCACCCTCATGACGCTGCACAACGCGAAGGGCCTCGAGTTCCCCGTCGTGTTCATGATCGGGATGGAGGAGGGGATCTTCCCGCACTCGCGCTCGATCGAGGAGCAGGGAGTCGAGGAGGAGAGGAGACTCTGCTACGTCGGCATGACACGGGCGATGGAGCGGCTCATACTCACCCACACGATGTCTCGAACGCTCTACGGGCGTCGGGAGCACAACCTCGCCTCCCGCTTCCTCGACGAGCTGCCGTCGGAGGTGGAGCGCGAGCGCCTCCGGCCCTCCTCGTGGAGCGGGTACGGCTCGCCGGCGAGCGCCGCGCCGGAGCCGAGGCCCGGGATCGCGCTCTCGACGGGCGACGTCGTGCGCCACGGGTCGCTCGGCGAGGGGATCGTCACGGGGATCGAGCCGGGCGGGGTCGTCGTCGTGCGGTTCGCCGGAGACGGCAGCGAGCGGCGTCTGATGGTCGAGTATGCGCCGCTGGAGAAGGTCGGATGACGTTCACGGTCAGGCCCTGCGCCAACCTCGACGAGTTCGGGAGAGCGGTTCTCGGCGTCGGCCAGTACTTCGGGATGGAGCTGGACGAGGAGCGCATGGAGCGCTTCTCCCGGAACCTGCCTCTCGGGCGGATGCACGCGGCGTTCGAGGGAAGCCGGATCGTCGGCGGAGCGGGTGCGTTCCCGTTCGAGATGACCCTTCCGGGCGGCACCGTTCGGACGGCGGGAGT
>DATHYU010000453.1:0-4424 GCA_035458965.1 Acidimicrobiia bacterium
GCCGCCAGCACCGAGCGGGGCAGCGGCTCGAGGATCCCGGCGATCGGCAGGAACGCCAGCACCGCGAGCCCCGTGATGGCCCCCGACCACCGTGTCTTGGCCCCCGACGCCTTGTTGATCGACGACCGGCTGAACGAGCCGCCGACGGGGAAGCCGCCGGAGACCCCCGAGGCGAGGTTGGCGAGGCCCTGCGAGACGAATTCGCGGTTGGCGTCCCAGCTGGCGCGGTCCTGGGTGGCGTAGGTGCGCGAGATCGCCGAGGCCTCGGCGAACCCGACGAGCGCGATCACCACACCGGGCAGGAGCAGATCGAGGAGCGACGACCACGGCAGCGCCAACGAGAACGGCGGAAGGCCGGCGGGCACATCGGCCACCGCGGGCCCCGCGAAGTCGGCGACCGAGCCGTAGACCAGACCGATGCCCACGGCGATGAGGATGCCGGGGACCCTTGGGTCGATCCGCCGCCCGATCTCGATCACCAGCGCCGCCACCAGCGCGAGGACGATCGACGGCCAGTCCCACGTGTCGGGGTTCCCGAGCGCCCATCCGGCCCTGTAGAGGATCTTCCCGTCGGGCGGTGCGGCCCCGAAGAGGGTCGGGATCTGGGAGGCGACGATGAGGATCGCGGCTCCCGAGGTGAACCCGACCACCACCGGGCGGGACATGAAGTACGAGATCACCCCCGCCCCGACCAGGCCGATGATCACCCGCACGATGCCGACGACGAGGGCAAGGAGCGCGGCGAGGGCGATGTACTCCCCGGTGCCCGGCGTGGCGAGCGGTTTCAAGGCGCCGTAGGTGAGGAGCGCCGTCATGGCGACCGGTCCGGTCTGGAGGTACGGCGAAGACGCCACGATCGCCGCGGCGACCGGCGGCAAGGCGGCGGCGAACAGTCCGACGTAGGCGGGCAGGCCGGCGATCTCGGCGTACGCCAGCGACTGCGGGATGAGCACGAGGGCGACCGCGACGCCGGCGACGACGTCGCCGGCCCTGATCCGTGGCGGCGGGAACACCGGGTCCATGACGGGACCGGGCGGGCGCTGCCGCAGCCGCAGAGTGGAGAACCAGCCGGAACTCATATGCGCATGTTCGCACATGCGCCGACGATGGCTACTCCGAGGGGATCCAGACGATGAGTTGGATCTGGGTCTCCGTCACGTTTCCGTTGCCATCGGTCATCACGAGGGTGATGAACGGCTGGGCGGCATCGGAGCCCATCGTGCTCAGTGCGGCGGAGAGCTGCTCTCCGGTTCCCAGGTACCCCTGGTCCGAGGAGTACCACTCGTAGGTGATCGCGTCGCCATCCGGATCCGTGCCCGAGGCCTGCAGGTCGACGACGGCCACGAAGTCGCCCAGGTTCGGGTCGTAGGCGGCATCGTGGAGCGTCAGCGTCGCCGGGAAGGTGATCTCGCCCCGAGGCGGAGCACCCGTGGGCACGATCGACGTGGTGGTCGTGGGCGGCACGGTCGTCGTGGTCGTCACAGGGACCGTCGTGGTGGTGGTCGACGTGGAGGTCGTCGAGACCGCGGCCACGGTCGTCGTGGTGCTGGTCGTGGTGGTGGTCGGCGGCGGTGCCGTCGAGCTCGTGGTCGCGGCGGTCGTGGTGGCCGGTTCGCTGGTCTCGGTCACGACGGGCGCCGCGGTCGAGGTGGTCGCGCCGAGGTCCGAGCCGGCCGCGTCGTCGTCGCCCGAGCAGGACCCGAGGACGAGGGCAACCACTGCGAGTAGGGGAATGGAGCGACGCACGGCATCACCCTAACGAGGGCCGGGCGCCTTGCGGTTCCCTCGCGGAACCTGTTGCGGGCGCCATCCGTTCCACCGGCGTACAGCCGGCGAGCCCTCCCTAGACTCGAACCCGGACCGCTGCGCTGCCGGTCGCACGCATGACACCTCTTCATCGACATCTGACCCGTGGCGGAGTCGCTCTCGCCGTCCTCGTCGCGCTCTTCGGCGCGTGGTCGGGCCTTCGGGTGTGGAAGGCCTGGAGCGGCGTGGAGCGGGTCGAGTTCGACGCCGAGGGCGCCCGTGTCGGTGTCGAGGCGCCGGACAACACCCTGCGCCTCGAACCCGGGGACGTCGTCATCGATGTCACACCGGAGGTCGACGAGGACCCGGCCCCTGCCGATCTCCCGGTCCTCACCCCCGAGGACATCCCCACGACGGTGACCACGACGCCGCGCATCGCGCGGGACGTACTCGAGACCTTCCTCATCATCGGGTCGGACTTCCGTCCCGAATGGGGCGGAACCCGTGCGGACGTGATCCTGCTCGTGATGCTCCTTCCGGGCGGCGACCCGCCGATCATGGTGTCGCTCCCCCGGGATCTCTACATCCCCAACCCCTGCTACGGCGGCTACAGCCGGATCAACGCGAACCTGCTCGGCTGCGGGTCGGCGGCGACCGGGCCGGAGCTCCTCGGCATCGCCGTCGAGGACTTCACCGGCGTGCCGGTCGACCACTTCGCCGTCCTCGACTTCGAGGGCTTCGAGCGGATCGTCGACACGGTGGGCGGCGTGGAGGTCTGCGTCGACGAGCCGATCCGGACCGACTGGCGGGCCGGCACACCCGTGGCCGAGTTCGAGCCGGGCTGCACCACCGCCGGCGGCGCCGACACCCTCAAGTACATCCGGTCCCGCAAGACCGAGCACCTCGTCAACGGCCGATGGGTGCTGCTGCCCGGCGTGAACGATCTGACCCGCAACCAGCGCCAGCAGGAGCTGCTGCTGCAGGCGATCGGAAGGCTCAAGGACTACGTGTCGATCACCGAGTTCGCCACCGTCGTCGAGAGCGTCGCCGACGCCTTCTCGCTCGACGAGGGGCTCGGCCTCCGCAAGGCGATCTCGATCGCCTGGGACCTGCGCAGCTTCGACCCCGACACCGTGATCCGGCCGACCCTGTCGGTCCGCGACTACGTGACCGAGTCGGGCGCCTTCGTGCTGCTGCCCACCCGGACCTTCCAGGAGGTCCTCTTCGAGGCGTACGACAACGCCGCGGCGCTGTACTCGTCGGCGGCTTCGTCGGAGGAATGACGGGTCCCCGACGTCGGCCATTATCCTGCCTGGCTCTGACCGACGGCGTCGAGAGGGACTCATGCAGCAGGACGATCGGGTCGACCGGGGCTACCGGTACGTCCCGCTCAGCCACTACGTCGGCGTCATCGTTCGCAGCTGGCTGCTGATCGCGGTCGTCACCGCCGTTTTCGGCATCGTCGCCGCGGTGATGGTGGCACGCACCCCGAGGACGTACCAGGCCCGGACCCAGCTCCTCGTGACCCAGCCCGTCGCCGAACGCGTGGTCGACGGCACTCGCCCCGAAACCCTGTCGATCGACGTCCTCTTGGCCTTGGGTCAGGCAACCGACCTCTTCGAGAAGGTCGCGGAAGCCGCAGACCTCCGCAACTCGGACACAGGTCGGCGGCTGTCCAGCCAGACGATCCAGGCGGCGACGCAACTCACATTGGTCCGGATCGAAGACACCGAATCGCTCCCCCTTCTGTCGCTCACGGTCACCAGCGAGGATCCCGAACGAGCTGCGGTGATCGCCAACACCTGGGCTGCGGTCTTCATCTCCGAGAGCAGCAGATTCGCCTCCTCCGAAGCGACGCGCACCTTCGAGTTCGCCTCCTCACGCTTCGACGAGGTCAGCGCCGAGCTCGGGGCGAAGGAGCAAGAGCTCCTCGACGTCCGGCTCGAGAACCCGATCGAGTCCCTCAGCTCCCAGCTCACCGTCGTGGCGAGGCGGTACACCACCGCGCTCGCCAGGCTCGAAGCCGATCGCGAGTCGCTCGTCACGGAGCAGACCCGCCTCGCCAGCGCCGAGGAGGCGTTCGCCACCGAGGAGGAGTTCATCGAGGTCGAGTCCACCATCCCGACCGAGGTGCTCCTGCTGCTCGCCGCCGTCGACGACCAGGGCTTCGACCCCGAGGCGTTCCCAGGCCTCGTCGCTCGAAGCCAGGAGCCCAACGAGCTGTACTTCTCGCTCAAGGATGCGATCGTGGCCGGTCGCTCCGAAGTGGCGACGCTCACGGCTCGGATCGCATTCCTCGAGGCCGACGTGGCCCGCATGGATGCCGAGATCGCGACGCTGTCCGACCGGATCGGCCGTGCCGAGGTGACGACCGCCCGCCTCGAACGGGAGATCGCCTTCCTCACCGACGAGTTCACCTCGCTCGGCGAGGCCGCCCAGGCGGCGCAGATCGCCGCTGCCGAGGAGTCCGGATCCATCCTCATCGTCGAAGCCGCCGTCGCTCCCACGAGTCCCACATCCAGGGGAGGCATGCGCACCCTGATGCTCGCCGGGCTCCTCGGCCTGTTCGTCGGCGGCCTCGTCGCGCTCCTTCGGAGCTCCCTCCGCGAGAACCCGGCTCCGGCGAAGGCCGAACGACGGCGCGGAACGACGGCGTGACCAGAGGGACACCGGTCGCA
>DATHYU010000454.1:0-2061 GCA_035458965.1 Acidimicrobiia bacterium
GCCGATCGTGGTCAGCGCGGCCGGGGGCATCGAGACGGCGCGGCTCGTCGGCGACGACCTCGAGCCCGAGGAGCCGGGGTACACCACGCCCGGGCCCGCCCACGTGAGCCTCTATCTCGGATTCCGAGCCGACGTCGAGAACCTGGGAGGCACGCGGTACTGCCAGTGGTTCTACGAGACGTGGGATTCGGAGGTGGACGTGTGGGACGTGTCGCCGGGTCGGGATCCGGGCCGCGCCGCAGTCCTCTTCTGCAGCTTCCCTTCGATCAAGGACCCCGCACACGACCCGGGGCCCGAACTCCGTCACACCGGCGAGGCGATCACCTTCGTGCCCTGGGAGCCGTTCGCCCGATGGCAGGGAACCCGATGGGGCCGTCGCCCCGACGGGTACGAGGCATTCAAGGAGGAACTGACCGACGCGTTGCTCGGCCAGTACCTCGAGCACTACCCGCGCCTGGCTCCACACGTCGACCACGTCGAGCTGTCGACCCCGCTGTCGACGCAGCATTTCGCCCGGTCGGCCCAGGGCTCGATCTACGGGCTCGCCACCGAACCTCGGCGGTTCTTCGACCCCGGCCTCTTGCCACGGTCGCGGGTCAAGGGCCTCTATGTCGGTGGCGTGGACGCCTCGACGCCGGGGATCGCCGGCGGGTTGAGCGGCGGCGTCATGGCCGCCGTCGCCGTCGAGCCACTGCGCGGCACCCGCTTCGTCCGGTCGCTGATGCGCGCGGGGGCGGGGTGACCCGGCCGAGAACAGGGACTTCCGGCCTTGCCCGGTGGGTGGACGGGCGCGTAGCCTGGCCCCAGCATCGATTGGGGGGTGCCGTGCCGAAGACGACGTATACGGATTCTGATCGCTGGTGACGACGGCGTTGATCATCCTCGGCGTCTTCGTCGTCGGCACGGCCGTCGGCTGGTTCGTGTGGCGCCGCCACACGAACCGGCACGTCGAGTCGGCCACGGCCGAGTACCGGCAGCGCCTCGCCGGCGCCGAAGAGGCCATCGGTGCGGCCCGCGCCACCACGGCCCGCCTGGAGGTGGACCTCGGCACCGCCCTGTCGCAGCTCGAGCCGTTCCGTGACGAGATACGGCGCCTGCGCTCCTGGATGGCAGAGATGGACGAGGTGCTCGGCGGGACGGCGTCGGAGGTCCGCGAGTTGGTGTCGAGCCGGGCCGACATGCAGCTGAAACTGCTCGACGTCGAGGACATCCTCGACTCCAAGATGGCCGACATGCGGCTGCTGGCCGGCGATCAGCGGCTGCTCTGGGACGAGGCGGAGGATCTCAGTCGGGCCGTCGGAGCCGTCGACCGGGATCTCGAGGCCCTGCGGTCGTCGCCATCGTCTCTCGGCGAGGACTTCGCCTCTCTCACCGGGCTGCTCGAACGCCTCGAGGGGGACCTCCGAACGGCCCGCGAGGCCCACACGGAGTTGGAAGGCCGCGTCGCCGCCACCGACGCGGCCTTCGTGCGTCAGGCCGGGGTGGCGAGCGAGGCGCGGGCGCTCCGTTCCGAGCTGATGGCCCGGGTCACCGCGCTCGAGGAGGCCATCGTCGAGGGCGCCACGGAGATCGGGACGATGGTCGCCGCCCGGGAGGAGATGATCGAGGGCTTGCGGGCCCTCGAACGCGAGGTGATCGGGAAGACGGCGGAGATCGGGGTGCTCACCGATCGGCAGGACGAGATCGTGGGGCTCTTCGATCAGGCCGAGCGGTCGTTCGAGGAGCGCGTCGTGGCGATCGGCCGAGCCATCGACGACGCGGTCGCAGAGAAGGACCGCGAGCTCGATCGCCTCGGGCACCAGCGGGAAGGCATGCTTCGTGAGCTCGATGAGCTGCGGGAGGAGCTCGAGGAGAGGAAGGCGGAGGTGCTCGCCGGCCGCCGGGAGCGGGTCGATCTGCAGGCGCGGTTGAACGAGGTCGAAGGCGAGATCGAGCGACTCGCCGACGAGTCCGTGCGTCGCTCGGCCGATCTCACCGCCAGCGACACCGACCTCGACGTCGAGCGCCGCAAGCGCGACGAGCTGGAGGGCGAGCTCGCCCGGGTGCGGTCCCGGCGGGAGC
>DATHYU010000455.1:0-5419 GCA_035458965.1 Acidimicrobiia bacterium
GGAAGCCGATCCAGGAGTTCTACGGAGGAGCGGCTCGCAAGGGCCTCAAGGCGTGCATCGACGCCCTCGTCGAGACGCCCTATCAGGAGTTCGACCTGCTGGACCACGCGGTCCTGCGGGACTGGATGGCCAACCACACGAAGGACGACGGTGTCTACCTCGTGTGGGAGGCGATCTCGGTCCTCGAACAGATCACCCTGGACTGGTGGGAGCACTCGGCATCGGAGAACCTCTACGTCCGCAAGCTCAACTACACGCAACAGCGCACCGCCGGATACTCGTACTACCCGATCGGGGGCTGGGTGAAGCTGTGGCACGCGATGGCCGACGCCATCGGGGCCCTGGGCGGTGAGGTGAGGACGGGCGCGGCGGTCAGGCGGGTCGTGGTCGCCGATCGCAAGGTGCGCGGGGTCGAGCTCGCCGACGGCACGACGATCGAGACCGACTCGGTCGTCGCGACCGTCCCGGTGTGGAACCTCCCCGGCCTGTTCGACGACGGCGTCCTCCCCTGGGACCTGCTCGAGCGGATCAACCTGCTCAAGAAGAACGGGAACCGCGCCTGCTGGCTCGGCTACTGGATCGCGGCCCGCGAGCCGGTGATCGCCATGTCCGAGTTGGAGATGGCCTCGTTCTTCGCCACACCGCGCACCGGCCTCCCGGGGTTCACGCTCAACTTCACCGGCTACGACCCGTCGGTGTCGCCCGAGGGCGAGTACCTGACCTGTGTCGGCGCCGCCTTCGACGCCACCAAGCACTACGGCGACAAGGCATGGATCGAAGGGAAGTTCAAGCAGCTGTGGCTCGACATCGAGGAGATGCTCCCACAGTCGAGGCACGCTCTCTGGAAGAAGCCCCACCTCGTCACGACGTACGGCGTGATCAACAAGCCGGGCCTCGTCGGCGCCGTGCGGCCGGACACGGTGGTCCCCGCCATCGAGGGCCTCTTCCTCGCGGGTGACACGACGCGCGCCCGGGGCGTCGGCATCGACAAGGCGGCGCGCAGCGGCATCACCGCCGCGGAGATGGTCCTCGGCCGGCGTCTCGGGCACTTCGAAGCGACGGTGCGGTATTAGCGACCGACACGGGAGCCGGCAGCGATGACCGGACGACCTCCGCCCTCCGATTTCAACCGCGGGCTCACCGCCACCACGATCGGCATGATCCTCTTCGGCACCGGCCCGGTGATCGTGGCCGGGTCGGCCGTGGACGGCATGGCAGCCGCCTTCTGGCGGGCCGTCCTCGCCTGCGCGGCGATGCTCGTCGTGGCGCTGGCACGCGGCCCGATCCCCGCCAGGACCGCCCGGCTCACGGTGGTTCCCGGCCTCGCGTTCGGGGTCGGAATCGGCCTCTTCTTCAGTGCCGCGCAGCTCACGAGCGTCGCCAACACGGCCCTCATCACCGTCCTGCAGCCGCTGCCGATCATGGTCGGCGCCCACTTCATCTTCGCCGAGCGCATTCAGAGGCCCGACGTCGGCTGGAGCGCCGTGGCGATCGGCGGCGCCGTGTTCATGGTCCTCTCGGCAGGGTCGTCGGGGACGTCGCACCTCGGCGGGGACCTGCTGGCGGCGCTGTCGGCCGTGAGCGGCTCGATCTACTTCCTGTCCTCCAAGCACAGCCGGCTGGAGCTGGACACCATTCCCTTCATGGTCGGCATGTTCGCCTGGGCCGCCGTCGTGTTGGGACCGCTCGCCCTGATCGCAGGCCAGTCATTCGGGGGGTACCCGGGAATCGAGTGGGTCCGGCTGGCGGCCCTCGCCGCGCTGCCGGGTCTCGGGCACGTCCTGATCAACTACTCCCACGGCAAGATCCCCCTCGCCGTGATGGGCGTGCTCCACCTCCTCATACCCGTGGTGGCGACCATCCTGGCGTTCTGGTTCCTGGGCCAGAGGATCACCATGGCCCAGTTGGCCGGCATGCTGGTCGTGATGACGTCGATGAGCGCCCACAGCGTGTACCGGTCGCGGGTGGCCGCGGCGACGCCCACCGCCTGAGACCGGCCTACGGGGTCCGGTCCATCTCCCGACGGATCGCCTCCTCGGAGATCGGACGCCGGAAGGTCTCCCAGGCGTGGACCGCCACGCCGACGCCCCACCCGGCGATCGGCCAGACCGGCCAGAAGTACCCGCCCGACGCCACCGCCCAGACCACCACCAACAGCGTGTTGACGGCCAGGTACACGAACACGTGCGTCGTGAATTCGCGCTTCGCCTCGATCCTCCCGATCGCCGCCACGCGCCGCTCCTCGACGTCCACGATGAACTCCTGTTGGGCTCTTTGCACCGTACGACGGCCCGGGCGGAGCCGCCTGGGCCGAAGGTCACTGCCCGACGTGCACGACCGGGATCCGGATCTCGGTCAGACGGCGGGCGACCCCTGGAGGCCGGCCGCCGGCGGGGAGCGGCCCTACCGCCGCTCGAAGACGGCCACCGTCTCGACGTGGAAGGTCTGCGGAAAGAGGTCGACCGGCGTCGCCCCCGTGAGCGAATACCCGGCCTCGTCGAGCAGCCGCGCGTCCCGGCCGAGGGAGGCAGGATCACAGGACACGTACGCGACGACTCGCGGCCCGCCCGAGACGACCGCCCCGACGCCGCGCGCACCGAGACCCGAACGCGGCGGATCGACGATGGCCAGATCCCATCGCTCCCCCATGGTCGCCACGACCTCCTCCACCCGACCGGGAACGATGCGACGCTCCATCCCGGAGCGGGACGCGTTGTGGCGCAGATCGCCGAGGGCGAGGGGGTCCGATTCGACGGCGATCAGGCGCCCGGCCCGCCGGCCTGCGGTCAGGCCGAAGAGCCCGCCGCCGGCGAAGGCATCGAGGACGGTCTCGTCCTCGCTCGCCTCGAGCGCCTCGTCGACGAGGGCCACGAGCACCTCTGCCCCGGCGGTGTTGTTCTGGAAGAAGGCATCGGCGGTGATCCGGAAGTCGAGCCCCGCCACCGACTCGGTCAACCACCCCGGCCCGATCACGGGCTCCCGATCCCGGCCGATCTTCTGGACGACACCGCTCCCCCACTCGTCGATGCCCGCAGGGATATCGCCACCGACGACGGCGAGGGTCGACCCGGTCGACGTCGCGGCGCGAAGCGTGACGGATCGAGCGCCGCGCACATCGTCGAGACGATCGAACAACGCCTGGAGGTGCGGGTGCAGGAGCAGGCACGTCTCGATCGGGATCGTGTCACGGCTCCGCCACCGGTACAGGGCCGGCCGCCCGTCGACGACCCTGAAGTCCATCCGATTGCGGTACCGCCACGGCGGCCCGGGAGCGACGGTCGGGTGCACCACCGCCTCGGCGAGTCCGCCGAGATGGCGGAGTTGGCCGGCGACGATGTCGGCCTTCCACCGGAGTTGTGCTCCCGGGTCGGCGAACTGCCACTGGCAGCCGCCGCACTCGGAGAAGTGCGGGCACGCCGGCTCGACCCGGTCCGGCGAGGCCTCGACGATCTCGTCGAGTGCCACCCGGGCCCAGGATCGCTTCTCATGAACGACGGTCCCCCGGACGCGCTCGCCGGGAATCGCTCCGTCCACGAAGTGGGCTTTCCCGTCGACGCGGCCGATGGCCTCTCCACCGTGGGCGATCCCATCGGGAACGAACTCGATCACGGTGGGGACGCTACCTGGTGATTCCCCGAGAACGGACTTGAATGGGCGGTGATGAGCCGAATCCGGTTGGCCGCGCTTGCGGCAGTGGTGACGCTGGGCGCCACGGCAGTCACCGTTCCCGAGCGCGCCGACGCCGCTGCGGCGCCGACCCTTCCCTCCTTCACGGAGTCGGGCGGTTGCGAGGGTGCCCAGGGAACCAGGGGCCCGTACGCGTCGAAGTCCGGGGGGCTCTCGAGCTCCGAGCCGATCCTCGGGCCGTGGGGAGACGTCTACGGACGCACGATCGGCGAGGTTCGCAGCCGGCTCGTCCCGGTGACGCTGCCCATGATGGACTGGCCGCGCCAGATCTGGATCCACGAGTCGGTCAAGCCGGCCTTCGACGCGGTCGTGGCCAACCTCGAGGCGGAGATCGCCAAGGGCCGCTGGTACTCGATCTCGGGCTCCAACACCGGCGGGTTCCGGCCCGAGACGGTCCCTCCCGGACGGCACCTCTCGTTCCACGCCGTCGGCGCCGCCATCGACGTGAACGTCCATCGGAACCCGTACCGCGCGGACAACGTGCTCGTCACAGACATGCCCGGCTGGTTCGTGAAGGCGTGGACCGACGCCGGCTGGTGCTGGGGAGGCGACTGGCAGACCATCAAGGACAGCATGCACTTCGCGTGGAACGGTCCGCTCGCCGACCCGGGACCGCGGACGCCCCCACCGCCGCTGTCGGCCCCGGCCGCCTTCGAGACCGCCACCGTGCTGCGTGCCGGGTGGCCCACCGAGTCCGGGGCCTTCACGCCCCTCGTCGGCGACGTGGATCGCGACGGGGCGCCCGACATCGTCAGGGCCTGGTCCTGGACGCCCGACGGCCGGATGCGGCTCGAAGCCGCCGTCGCCCACCACGACTACGAGACCTGCGTGGCGTACGACGTCACCGAGGGACCCCCGCCCATGGCTCCGCCGGTCCTGGCAGACGCCGACGCCGACGGCCGGCCAGACCTCTGGTCGATCGACACGAACGGTGCCACGGTGGCGGCATCGGTGTGGTCGCATGCCTCGTCGTACCGGGATCACCGGGCCATCACCACATCGATCCCGACCGCGTCGCTCGCCGCGGTGCTGCCCGGGGACCGCGACCGCGACGGAGTGGTCGACCTCTACGTCGTCCGGCACGGGTCGCCGACCACCGTCGAGGTCTGGAGGGGGCCCTCCTGGTCCCTCGACACCACCTTCACCCTCCCGGTTGCCACGACGGCTTCGTGGCGCTTCGCCCTCGGCGACCGCGACGTCGACGGCATCCTCGACGTCTATGCCCTGGGTCCCTCCGGAGCGCTGCACATCGGCTCCGGAGCGTCGAGCCTCACCTCCGTCGAGACGCGGGCCATCACCGTGCCAGCAGGGTCGTTCACCGTCGGCGACCTGGACGGCGACGGTCGCGACGACCTGCTGTTCCACGACGCCCAGGGCGCCCTCACGGCTCTCCACGGCGGCCGCCGCACCGACGGGCTCGGCACCTCGTCGTGGTGGTCCGGCTCCTGGGACCGGCACTGGATCGCGGGCGACGACTGCGTGTCGGGCCGCGATCGCGGGGACCTCGACCGTTCCGAGGACGGTCGGTTCCTGGTCTACGCGACGAATGTCGACGGACCGGGCGACGCGAACGGGGCCGGCGACGTCGTCGTCGAGGACACGGTCGCAGGCACGACCGAGATCGTCAGCGTCGCCTCCGACGGCACGCCGGCCGGCGGTCTCCGGTGCGGGCGGTGGTGCAGCCGGGAGCCGGCGATCTCGGCAGACGGCCGGTATGTCGCCTTCACCTCCG
>DATHYU010000456.1:0-7076 GCA_035458965.1 Acidimicrobiia bacterium
AGACGATCGAGGTTCCGGCGGTGACCTCGACGACCGTGACCACGACATCGACGACGACGCCTTCGGGCGAGCTCGACGACGACCACGACGACGACCACGAGGACGACGACCACGACGACGACGACGAGTACTACGACGACCACGACGACGACAGCCATAGCCACGAGGAGGACGATTGATGAAGACGCTGCGTGAACTGGCCCTGCTCATCGCAGGTGTCGGTCTCGCCGTCTTCGGCCTGGCGTCGGCGCTTCGAGCGCCGGCGCCGGGCTCCGAGCCTCCGGCGGCCGACGCCTCGGCGCCGAGTGTCGTCGCGACGACCGCCGCCACCGTCGCACGTGAGATCGTGGAGGTTCCCAGGGAGCCGACCGTGACCGTCGAGGGGGTCCCCGACTCGGTCACCCGGGTGCTCGCCGCCGCCGGATACGCCGGACGCGTCACCGAATCGTCGCTGACGGAGACGCTGCCGCCATCGGTCGTCCGGGTCCTCATCGACCACGGCGCGACGCTCACCGTCGCGCAGGAAGCCGGATCATGATCCGCAACCGCTTTGCCGGGCTCCGGTCGCTGCGCATCGTGTCGTGGACCGCGGTGGCGATCGGCTGGGTGATGGCCGTGATCGCCAGGCTCGCCATCGCCGCACCCCAGGCCGCGGCACCCGAGCCGATGACTCCGGAGCCGCCTCGGCAGACCGTGTTCGTCCCGGCGTCCGCGGCGACGTCGGCGACCGTTCCGGTGATGCCCGGGTCCGGGCTCGTGGTCATCCGGCACACCCCCGATCCCCTGCCCGTTCCGGAGCCCGTGATCAGGCGGGTCGTGGTCGAGCGGACGGTGCCGGCCCCCGCGGCGACGCCGGCTCCGCCTCCGGCCCGGTCGAGCGGATCATGAGGGTCCACGCCGTCTTCGCCGGGATGGGGACCGAGATCGTGGTCCGCACCGACCGGCTCGCCGACGTGCGGGCCCGATTCGCGACCGTGGAGCGGGTGGCCAGCCGTTTCATCGCCGACAGCGATCTGCAGCGTCTGAACGCCGACCCCCGCGAGTCCATCCCCGTTGCCGGAGATCTCGCCGCGCTCTTCGCCGCGGCGGCCGCGATCCGGGGACCGACAGCCGGTCTCGTCGATCCTGCCGTCGGCCGCGCCGTCGTCGAGTGGGGCTACGACCGCGACATCGCCGCCGTGGGGGGTCTCGATGCCGTCCCGAACATCGGGGGAGCGGGCCGATGGGAGTACGCCGACGGGGTCCTCGAACGAGATCCGGGAGTCGTCTTCGACTTCGGTGGCATCGCCAAGGGGTGGATCTGTGATCACGTCGTCGAGGAGGGGCTGGCGAGCTTCGCCTCGGCCGGCGGCGACCTGCGATCGCTGGAGCCAGATCTGCGCGTCGAGGTCGTCGACCCGTGGGGTGAGGTCGCCGCCACGGTCGGCGTCGGCGTCGGCGCCCTGGCGACGTCGTCGATCGCACGACGCCGCTGGAGAGCAGGCTCCGGCACGGCGCACCACCTCATCGATCCGCGCCTCGGCGCGCCTGCGGACACTCCGGTGCTCAGCGCCACGGTTGTCGCGGAGACCGCGCTCGAGGCGGAGGCCGGAGCCAAGGCCGTGCTCCTCCGGGGCGTCGAGGGGCTCGCCTGGGCCGACGATCAACCCTGGATCCGTTCGGCGATCGTCGTGTGGGACGGTGGCAGCGTCTACGGGACCGCCGCATGAGCATCACCTGGTTCATCATCCGCGCCTCCGGCCTCGTGGCCTTCGGGCTCCTCGCGGCCTCGACCGTGTGGGGGCTGCTCCTGTCCACGGGGCTGTTCGGGCGCTCCGTGAAGGCGAAGGGGCTCTCCTACGTCCATGAGTCGCTGGCCGTCGGATCTCTCCTGGCGACCTTCACCCACATGGCATTCCTCACCGTCGACGAGTGGGTGCCCTTCACGATTGCCGAACTGCTCGTTCCCGGCCTGTCGGCATGGGAGCCGCTCGCCGTGGCACTCGGTGTCGTGGCGATGTGGTTCATGCTCGTGATCACCGTCAGCTTCTACGTGCGCAGGCGGATCGGTCAGAGGGTCTGGCGAGCGCTGCACTACGGCTCGTTCGGGGCCTACGTCGCCGCAGCGGTCCACGGTGTCACGGCCGGCACGGATACCGCCAACCCGTTCGTGATGTACCTGTACGTCGGGTCGCTGGCGCTCGTCGTCGGGCTGCTCGTCCTGCGGGTGATCGGCCTGCCGCCCGACCGGGGGGATCGATCACGCCGGACCGAACGCAACCTCGACCGCGGCTCCTCCCAGCGTCGACCGGCCGACCGAGACATCGCCGCCGGTTCGCCTCGCCGCACGGGTGACGATGTCGAGACCGAGTCCCGTCGAGTCCCCGCCGCTCGTGCCTCGAGTGGGGACGAACCCGTCGGGGAAGCCGGCGCCCCCGTCCTCGACCGTGAGCCGGATCCGGTCGGCGCCCTGCGTCAGGGTCACTCGGAAGGGTGAGCCCGGCGGGGTGTGACTGAAGACGTTCTCGAGCAGGCCCTCGACGGCGTCGGCGAGCGTCTCGGCACCCAGAGGCACGATCACCGGCGTGCCGGGGGTCGTGAGCTCGCCGGCACGGCCCTGCTCTTCGGCGAGGATCCGCCAGAAGGCGAAGCGCTCGCGAACGACGGTGGCCAGATCGGCCGTCCGGCGCCGTTCCGACGGCCTTCGCCGGGCGTCGGCGATGACGGAGTCGACGTGGCGGTTCAGCCGGTCGACGTCCTCGAGGAGGCGCTCGCGCTGCTCGGCGTCGTCGAGCCGCTCGATGCCCAGCCGCAGGGCCGTCAGTGGTGTGCGCAGCCGATGCGAAAGGTCGGCCACGGACTCACGTTCTGCGGCGAGCAGGTCGTCGAGTCGGTCGGCGAGCTCGTTGAACGCCTCGCCCATCGCCTCCACTTCGTGCGGGCCCCCCGGTTCGACGCGGGCATCGAGGTCGCCGCCGGCGAGACGCCTCGCTGCGTCGGCGAGCTCATGGACCGGCGCCACGGTGGACCGGCCCAGCCGATCGGCGAGTGCCACGGCGCCGGCGACGAGTGCGATCCCAAGCGCTCCAAGGGCCAACCAGGAAGGAAGGACACCATCGCTGAGGGCCTCGATGGGCACGAAGGTCCGCACCACGGTGGTTCCGTCCGCACCTGCCACAGGGACGAGCACCTCGACCCCTCCGTCGTCGTTGGTGGTGAGGGCGACGCCGGCGGCCGCGGTCAGTACCGACTCGTCGGTCTCCGCGGCGAATCCGATGATCGAACCGTCGGGGAGGAACAGCGTCGTCCTCGAATCCTGGCCCGCCAGAGCGAGGACGGTTGGTCCCACCGAGGCGGCCGATCCGCCGGAGAGCGCCTCGGCGACCGCGAGGGCCGACGCGACCGCCCGGGCTTCGCGTTGGGCATCGGCCACCGCGCGGTCGTTCGCCTGGCGGCGGACGAGGAGCCCGAGCGGCAGGACGAAGGCGATCGCCACCATCGACGTGACCGCGAGCACGAGCAGGGAGACGTTGCGTCTCACGTTCCCGGATCGACCAGCTTGACGCCGACGCCGTACACGGTGCGGAGGTATCGGGCCTCGGCCGCCGTCTCGCCGAGCTTCTTGCGGAGCCACGACAGGTGCACGTCGACGGTGCTCTCGCTGCCCCCGTAGGGCTCTCGCCACACCTCGGCGAGGAGATCCCGTTTCGACACCACCTCGCCGGCACGCGACGCCAGGTGGGCGAGCAGGTCGAACTCCTTCGGGCTCAGGTCGAGCCCGGCGCCATCCAGACGGGCCTCGCGGGCGGCCTCGTCGATCTCCAGTCCTCCGACTCGGAGCGGACCGCTCGACGCATCGGCCCCCGACCGGCGGAGCACGGCTCGAACCCTTGCCGAGAGTTGGGCACCGGTGAAGGGCTTGACGAGGTAGTCGTCCGCCCCGGCGTCCAGGGTGCGCACGATCTCGGTGTCGTCGTCACGGGCGGTGACCACGATGAGGGGGACCTCACTCACCGATCGCACCATGCGGAGGAGCTCGGTGCCGTCGAGGTCGGGGAGCCCGAGGTCGAGCACGACCAGGTCGGTCGGCCCCTTCACGATGCGCTCGAGGCCTGCCATCGCCGTCGACGTGGTCTCGACGTCGTGGCCGTCGTCGGCGAGGAGCCGGGCGACCATCTCCCGGATCCGGTGGTCGTCCTCCACCACGACGATGCTGGCCATGGGCGCCAGCGTAGGGAGCCGCGCGGCGGGCGTGCAGCGTCTTCAGATCTTCTTGAGGACCGGTTCAGCCCCTCTTGCGGCGCACCGTGGGACCATGGGGCCGTGAGACGGATCCTCATCGTCGGCGGAGCCTGGATCGGTGCCACCGCGCTCGCCGCGGTCGTCGCCTGGGCGGCCGTCGGCATCGTCGGCGACCAGGTGTCCACCGAGGTCGACGACACGTTCAGCGCAGCCGAGGTCGCCGAGATCGCGGCCAGTCGCATCACGCTGGCCGCGACGACGACCACCGTTTCGACGACGACCGTCGCGCCCACGACGACCACCCTTCCCGGCGCCACGGCCACCCAGCCCGCCTCCACGACGACCGTTCCGACGACGGCGACCACGTCGCAGGCGACGACCGGGACATCCGTCCCGAGGACGACGGTGACGTCGACGGGCGTGACCCCGAGCACCGTCGCCACGACGACGACCGTCACCACCGCTGCCGGCGGCGCCGCCACGACCGGCGCCACGACCACCACCACCACCACCACCACGGCCACGGCTGCGGAGGAGACGCGAGCGATCTCCGTGCCGGGCGGAACCGTCGTGGTTCGCTGGTCGCCCACCACCGGGGCTCGGCTCACCTCGGCCACGCCGGACCAGGGGTGGTACGTGGAGATCGAGAAGGCCGGACCGCCGAGGGTGGAGGTCAGGTTCGAAGCCGGCGAGACGGAGATCGAGGTGCACATCGAGGTCTCCGATGGCGAGTTGCAGATCGAGACCCGAACCGAGAGCTGACGGGCGAGCACCGTCGAGCCCGTAGGCTCGCTTCGATGGAGATCATCGGATTCGATCACATCGTCCTGTGCGTGCGCGACGTCGAGGCAGCCGTGTCGTTCTACCGCGAGGTCGTCGGTCTCGATGCACGCGAGGAGCGGCCCGGGAAGTGGTCACTGCACTTTGGGGACAACAAGATCAGCCTGCAGGACGCGGCTTCTCCGCCGGAGATGGCGAGAGGCACGCTGCCGGGAACCGGCAACTTCTGTCTCGTGACCGAAACCCCGGTCGGGGCCGTCGCGGAGAGGCTTCGTGACCACGGTGTGGAGATCCTCACCGGCCCTGTCGAGAAGGTCGGGGCGATCGGACCACTGATGTCCGTCTACTTCCGCGACCTCGACGGGAACCTGGTCGAGATCAGCAATCGCGTCTGAGGCTCAGCCGGCCATGCGGAGGCGGAGCAACTCCTCGGCGTCGTCGAGCGCCTCGAGGATCGCGGTGACGCGGCGGTCCGGGTCGTCCATGTCGAGGAGGCGCTGGGTGTCGAGCGGTCCGATGGGGCTCACGGCCACCGCCTGCCACGCCGCCACCGCCGGATCGTCGTCGAGCTCGACGGTGACCGGGGGAGCCGGCTCGCCGAGCTCGGTGAGCATCCCGGCGATCCGACGCACCTGGGCCTGGATCTCGGCGCTCGCCACGTCGAGCGTGATCGGACGCTCGGGAATGGCTTCGATGACCGCCCGCGGATAGGGGTCGTCGGGGAGCCACTCGACGATCCGGATCCGCTGCAGACCGACGGCGAGCAGCACCCAGCGACCGTCGTCGAGCTCCTCTTCGTCGGCGACCTCGACCATGACCCCGATGTCGGTCCGCTCGTCGCCGCCGCCGACCTCGCTGCCCCGGTCGATCATGACGATCCCGAAACGGCGGTCACCGGCCGTGACATGCCGCATGAGGGCCCGATACCGCTCTTCGAACACGTGGAGGGGCATGCCGGCATGGGGAACGATCGGGTTCCCGAGGGGGAACATGGGGAGCTGTCGCACCCGGGGGAGGGTAGGACCGGGGGACGGCTACCCCGCTACCGTCCCCGCCGTGCCGCTCCTGCATCGCATCGGATGGATCCTCTTCACGGCGAGCGCCGTGGTCTTCCTCGTCGTCGGCATTCGGGACCGTGACGCGCTGACGATCGTCGCCGGCATCCTCTTCACCCTCGGGTGTCTCATGTTCCTCGTTCCCGAGCGGTGACGGCTCGGCGGCCCCACGTCCGATCACCTATCGTCTGACCGATACGGGAGGAGGGCGCCGTGACGAGCCGCTCAGGAAGGACAGGGGGACAGGGCGATCTCGGAGCGGCCGAGGAACAACTCCGGACCGCGATCACGGGCGGCGGCGACGCCACCGCGACCCTCTCGGCCGAGGCGTCATACCGCGCCGCGTATGGCGGAACCGTCGAAGCAGAGGTGACCGGCCTCGACCGCGACGCCCGTGAGAGCGCCATCAAGGAACGGCTTGCCGAGGAGAACGCCCGTCTCGGCCGGATCAGGCAGGCTGCGATCGATCTCGCTGGAAGCCGAGCGGGGAGTGAAGGCGACGCCGACGCGGTCACGGCGTCCTCGCTGGCCGACTACACGACGGTGCTGCTCCGGATCGAGGAACTCGAGGCGATGCTGGGAATCCTCGATCCGTCGCACCTCACCGAGCGTCTCGATGTGCTCCTCACCTTCGTGACCTCGACCGACATCGGGTTCAAGGAGTCACATCTTCCCAAGTACACGGATGCCGAACAGGCCGCCTCCAGTGCCGAGATTGCGCTCCTGAACGCTCGGTACGAGGCCGCGCTCGGCGAGTACGTCCAGATCGCGCGCACGGGAGCGTTCGTCGATCCGGCCACCGGCGAGATCATCTCAGGCGCGCAGCGGGAGATGCTCGGCGCGCTCATCGAGTCGCAGCTCGTCGGCAGCCTCGAGGGCGCCCACTGGGAGGGATCGGTCATCTTCGGCTGGTCCCGCTACGACGACCCTCGCGATGCCATTGCAGCAGAACACCAGGCGATGGTCGACCAGCAGTACGCACCCTTCGAGTTCCTGAGCTTCGGGCGACAGCCCACGATG
>DATHYU010000457.1:0-3220 GCA_035458965.1 Acidimicrobiia bacterium
CGTCGGTCCGATGGCCGAGGGCCAGGTCGTCTTCGACACCACCGGCCGACCCGTCGTCGTCTACACGGAACCGATACTCGCCGTCGCGACCTGCGCCACGACGGATTGCGCGGAGGTGACGTACAACGAGATCGCACGAGCGCAGGGTCCCGGAACCATCGAGTACGCCCTGACCGAGGACGACCGGCTCGTCCTCGCCGTGCGCGCAACAGACGAGACCATGGAGAACTATCGCGTCGACCTCGTGGTCTGCGACGATCCGGCCTGTGCCACCGGCACGATCGCGACGCTCACCGACCACGGCACGATGTCGACGGCCACGGTGCTCGACGAGCGCGGCAACCCGGTCGTGGCCTTCATCTACTGGTCGCAGGGCGAAGTCCACCTCCACCGCTGCACCGACCCCCGATGTGAAGAAGGGGCACTGGCCTTCACGCCGTTCGAAGCCGGCACCGACACGCAGACGCGGGAGGCGATCGGTCCGCCCGCCGAGCGGTGGCGCCCCATCGACGCCGGAGGTGGCGACGGCTGGCTCCTCGAGGTCATCCGTACGGAGACAGAATTCGTGGCCTTCGGGAACCACCCCTGCCCCGGCGGCGAGTGCCCCGTGGTCGGGACCTCGACCGACGGTGTGACGTGGACCTGGGCCAGATATGGGATGTCCGGCGCGTTCATGACCATGACCTCGAACGGCGTCACGACGGTGATCGGCGGTCAGCGCTGCAGTGGTGAGGGCGAAGACATGCACTGCATACCACTGACCCTGGCCTTCGAGGACGGGACCTGGGACCTGGTCGAGGTCCCCTGCGACGGCTGCGCCGGATGGATCGACACCCTTGCGGCCTGGTCGGAGGGCTTCATCGCCTTCGGCGTCACGAACGACGGCGGCGGCCTGTGGCTGTCACCCGACGGCGCCGATTGGACACGGGTCGACATCACAGGCCTGTTCGGCGAGATGGAACGCTTCATCGCAATCGTCGACGTGGACGGCAAGCTCCGCGCGTACGGCAGCAGGTGCGAGATGATCGACGACTGGGAGATCTGCGACGGCGTGCTCTGGACGTCGAGCGACGGGGTCGCGTGGACCCGGGACGACCGCCTCACCGGTCTCGACGGCGTCATGACCTGGGGGATCGACGAGGCGCCCTTCGGGTACATCCTGAAGGGGCTGCTGTGCCCCGAGCCATGGGTGTGCGAGAGCTCACTCATCGTCTCCGACGACGGGCTCGCCTGGCGCAACATCCACCCAGACGATGCACCAGCCGAGTTCATGCGGGTGACCGGCTTCGGGGATGGAGCGTTCGCCTTCGGCGGACTGCTGGACGAGTACTACGGCGAAGAGGTCCAGTTCGTGGCCCAGAGCACCGACCTGGAGACGTGGCAGTACTTCGAGATCACCGACGAAGGTTGGGGCGGCGTGAACGACCTTGCCGCCTCGGATGATCTCGTCGTCGCCGTGGGGGTCGACGGCGAGAACCAGCTCGGCGTCTGGACCTGGGAGCCCTAGGACTCGGCCTCGAGCTCGGCGAGCTTCGCCCGCAGAGTCCGCACCCGGGCCTCGAGGCCGGCACGATCGTGAGCCGCGTCTATCTCGCGGTTGATCTTCATGGCGTCCGCAGTGAGGCCGAAGTCGCCCCCCATCGCACCGCCGCCCGCCTGCTTGACGACGTCGATCCGACGCCCCAGCAGGTCATCGAGACGCGCCTCGGCCCGGCGAAGCTCCTCACGGAGCCGCTCACGACCGACGGGTCCGCCAGGCATTGCGAGCTGGGCAGCCCGGCGGAGCTCATCGCGCCGATCCTCGAGGCGGCGGCGCTCGGCGGGCTCCGGATCTGCGTCGAGGCGGTCGCGGATCTCCCGCAGCTCTTGGAGGATCCGATCGAGCTCGGCCATCACGCAGACTCGAGAGCCGAGATCACAGCGGCGAGGAATCGCCGGCCGAGGGCTCCGTCGATGGCGCGGTGGTCGTAGGCGAGGGTGAGGGGGAAGCGCCGCTCGGCGAGGATCTCCCCGTTGCGGGCGACCGCCTGCTCCTCGGCACGGCCGACCGAGAGGATCGCCGTGGTGCCGTAGGGCACGATCGGAGTGCCGTACCCGCCACCGACGGCGCCGATGTTCGAGATCGTGAAGGTCTGTCCGCGCAGGTCTGCAGCCGCGATCGACCGATCCTTCGCTGCGCCGGCGAGACGGACGATGTCGGCGGCGAGGTCGTGGGCGTCCTTCGTGTCCGCCTCCCGCACCACGGCGACCATGAGCCCGTCGGGCGTGTCGACCGCGACACCCACGTCGTAGTGGCGGCGGTACACGATCGCATCACCGTCGACCGTGGCGTTGAACTCGGGGAACCCGGCGAGCAGCGGGACGACGGCCTCGATGAGGAGCGCCTCGATCGGGAGCGGGATGCCCGGGAGCGCCAGCGCGGTGCGCTTCTCAAGCAGGGGCCCCGCCGCCGCATCACCATACGTCCAGACGTGGGGGATCTCCTGCCACGAGCGGGTGAGATTGCGGGCGATCGCCAGCCGGGTCGGCGACATGCGAACCCGTTCCGACGGCCCGCTCGTGGCGGCCGCGGCCTCCACGTCGTTGCGGGTGATGCGTCCCCCGGGGCCGGTTCCGGTCACCGTGGCCAGGTCGACACCGAGCTCCTCGGCGCGCTTGCGGACCGCGGGGAGCGCCTGCCGTCGAAAGCCGGACCCCTCGTCGAGCGTGCCGACGATCGGTGCCGCCTCGGCGGCCCGCTTCGGACCGGCGGGCCTTGCCGGCTCGATGGCCACTTCGACCGGAGGCGCCGCCGTCGACCACGTCTCACCCTCGTCACCGATCACCACGAGGAGCGCATCGACCTCGATGGTCTCGCCCTCCGCAGCACCGTGGTGGAGGATCACGCCGGCCCGGGGTGCCGGGATCTCGGTGACCGCCTTGTCGGTCTCCATCTCGACCATGGGCTCGTCGAGGCCGACCGTCCCGCCGACGGGCACGAGCCACCGCACCACCACGGCTTCGACGAGGCCTTCACCGATGTCGGGGAGATGGAACTCGTACGCCATCAGGCCTCCAGGGTCCGGTGGGCGGCGGCCACGATGCGGCCGAGGTCGGGCACGTGATAGGCCTCGGAGCGCTTCAGGGGAACCACGATGTCCCAGCCCGTCACGCGCTCGACGGGGGCGAGCAGCGAGTACAACGCCCGCTCCTGCACGACGGCGGCGATTTCCGAGGCGAT
>DATHYU010000458.1:0-3620 GCA_035458965.1 Acidimicrobiia bacterium
CTGGAGCAACGAGAGGCGACGGCGTCCGACGCCGAACAGGCTCAGGAGAGTCTCACCGAGCGGGTCGTCGAGCTCGAGGAGGGCCTCGCCGACACCGCCGCCCGGCGGACGGAGATCCTCGACGAGCGCGAGGAGCTCGAGGACACGGTCGTGCGCGTGGATCGGATGGCCCGGCCGGTGCCCGCCGGCGGCGTCACCCGGCCGAGCCGTGCCGACGAAGCGCCGGTCGAGGCCGGATCCGCCGAGGACGGGCTCGCCGACGTGGTGCCGGGTGACGAGGCCGAGGCGGCTCCCCGTGAGCCCGAGCCGGTTCCGGTGACGACATCGATCGAAGAGGTGGCCGAGACGCGGGAGGCGGCCATCGCCGCACTCCAGCGTCGGTTCCCGAACGGGAGCGGAGTGGGCGCCGACGACCTGACCCTGATCGCCGGCATCGGTCCGCTCCGCGAACGCATGCTGAACACCGTCGGCATCCGCACCTATCGGGACGTGGCGGCCCTGACGAAGGAGGACGTCGCGAACCTGGCGGTCGCCTTCGCCAGTCAGCTGGCGCGCGTCCGGCGGTCGGATTGGATCCAGGGGGCACGCGCCGCCCACCTCGAGGTCCACGGCACAGAGCTCGGCGCCGGCCCCTCGTCGTAGCGAGGTCTGCGCCGGGTCCGCTCGAGCCTGCCCGGCCATCGCTGGCGCTCGCAGGTGCAGAACCGCCGAGCGCGGGGACGTGCTGCTCGAAGGCCGCCCGGTCCGGCACCGCCACGTCGCGATGCGGGCGGCTCTTGGCGGTCTTCTCCGAGGAGGAGCTGCGGCGGATCGACGAAGAGGCTCCCTAGGTGCGCCCGCGCACGCCGGCGGGCGGGGGAGGCCAGAGCTCGATCACCCGGCCCGCGTGCGAGGACTCGCACACGGCCAGGACGCACGGGGTCGGCGCGACCTTGCCGTGACGCCGATGTCTGCCGTGGCGGGAGCCTATCCGGGTTCCGCCGAGCCGACCTCCATGAGCTGGCCCATCCGCTCCTCGGGCCAGCGTGCCCGCTGCCGCTTCGCCAGGCGGATCGCCAGGTTCACCGCGTCCGGATCGTGCTCGTAGGCATCCGACACGGTGATGAGGCCGTCGCGGACCATGCGGTCGATGATCTCCTCGCCGAGGTCGGTGCGCACGATCGTGAGTGTCTTCCCCGGGAATCGTCCGATCCCTCCGAGAGAGACGTCGGCGTGCTCGGCGGAGAAGTCCGGGCAGTGGCTGCACCCGGGCCGGCTCCATTCGTGGGCCTCCTTGAGCGGGATCTCGGTGTAGCCGAGCTCGTCGCCACCGGTGTCGTGCCAGACCTGGAGCTTTCCCTTGATGTTGACCTTCACCACCTTGTCGCGGGCGATGCCGTAACGCTCGTCGAAGAGCTCCTGGTAGATCTCGTCCGTGAACGTCTTGGAGCAGAGCAGTCCGATCACCAGCCCGAACCGGCCCGCGAGCTTGCGGGCCTTCCGCCCGTACGCAACGGCGGGAATCGTCACCTGGCAGCTGACGCTGATGAGCCCGAGCCGCTCGTCGTCGGCCGTTTCGTCGATCGCCAGGGTGTTCGCCGAGTACGTGTAGCGGGAGCCGGCGGAGGCGAGCAGCTCGTCGCGGGTGCGGGCCACCCCGGGCCGCGGGCGCTGGCCCTCGTCCACGTAGGACACCAGGGCGGCGTCGATGATGTCGTGCTCCATGGCGTAGGCGAGCATGGCGCTCCCCAGCCCGCCGTCCTGGCCGGCCTCCGCCATGGCCGCATCGGTCGCCTCGACGAGGAGGACCGCCCGATGCACGCCCAGGACGTCCTCGGGGTCGCTGAGCTCGTTCCATTTCGCCATGTCCGCATCGATTCGCCACGCCTTGAAGCGCGGGCACGCCCGCGTGCACAGCGTGCAGCCCCGCTCCTCGCCGTGGAGGCAGTTGCGGACGTCGCCCTCGAACCACGCCTCGCCGGCGAGCTCCGGGCGCCAGGTGTCGGGATTCAGCGTCAGCACGTCCTGCGGACAGACGATCACACAGCCCGAGCACCCGGTGCACAGGTCGGCGTCGAGCACCTCGTCGACGAGGCCCGTCCAGCTGTGATTCCAGCGTCCTGCCACGGCTCGGTTCCTCCCGGTGGCGCGATGTGCAGCATACGCGGGTTCCCGAGGGCCTCGGCCGCCTGCCAACGAGGGCATGGCGCGCTTGGCATACTGCGGGAATGGTCTTGGTACGCGAGGGGACGAGCGCCGATCTTCGCCCTGCGTTCGAGGTGTTTCGGCGATCGCTGTGGGATCTGCTGCAGCGTCAGGGCGCCGTCGGGGCCGACCAGGACGACGACGTCGACAAGGCCCGGGCCGTGATGGGCCCCTTCGTCGACCATCTCGCCGAGCACGCCGCCGAGTTCTGGGTGGCCGAGGGAGACGAGGGTCTCGTCGGCATGGCGAGATCCCTCGAGCGGGGCGGCGTCTTCCAGTTGACGGAGTTCTTCGTGGACCCGGGGGCGCAGTCCGCCGGGGTCGGCCGCTCCCTGCTCGACCGGGCGTTTCCGATCGGCCGGGGGAGGCACCGCTCGATCATCGCCACGACCGATCCGCGCGCCCTCGGCCTCTATCTGCGATACGGGGTGCAGTTCCAGACGATGCTCGTGAACGTCGAGTTCGAGCCGGTCACCCATGCGTACGAGACCGATCTCGAATTCCTCCCGGTCGCCGACGTCGAGCGCCCGCTGGAGGCGATCGCCGCCCTCGACCGGCGACATCTCGACCACGAGCGCAGTGTCGAGATCGCCTTCCTCATGGAGAACCGGCCCGGCTTCCTGTACCGGCGGGACGGAGAGTTCGTCGGGTACGGGTTCGAGTCCAAAGGCCGCTTCACCGGTCCGGTGTTGGTCGCCGATCCCGCAGACCTGCCGGCTGCGCTGTCCCATCTGGAGAACTCGGCTGCCGCCGCAGGGGTTCGCCAGGTCGACCTCGAGATCGCGCTCGACGCCCGGGCGCCCGTGCAGTGGATGCTCGGACGCGGGCACCGCTTCTTCCCCTTCTACACGACGCTGCTCGGGAGCAGCGCCTTCGTCCCGCGCGATCGTTACGTGTTCTTCGGGCCGTCGCTGTTCATCTGACCCCCTACTCCCCGGGCCGGTAGGTCCGGACGGCATCGGCGAGGACGGCCTCGGGATCCAGCAGCACCGCCTTGAGCTCCCGGGCGACGAACAGCGGCGCCTGGTCGGCGTAGTGGGGCGATTCGTCGTCGAGGGTCGCCGATCCGTACTGGTGGATCGAGCGCCCGGAGAACGCCCCGAAGCTGTCCCACTCGACGATGAGCACGTAGGCGTCGCCGGCCACGCCCTCGAGGGTGCCGTCGTCGCGCCGCTCGCCGTACACGGCCCGCAGGAGGTCGGGGCCGCCGTCGATCGGGAGCTCGAGATCGCCGCGGACCAGGCGATTGACCTCGCTCCAGGCCGGATCGATGCGTCCGTGATGCTTCATGAGCCACTCGATGGCATCCGCCAACGCCGCATCGAGGACGTCGGCCGGCACCTCGGAATCCACCAGTTGTGAGGGGTCGAGCTCGATGCGGTCGTCATCGTCGCTCGCGTCGTAGACGTAGGTGAGCATGACGGTCATGAGGGCCA
>DATHYU010000459.1:0-6729 GCA_035458965.1 Acidimicrobiia bacterium
GACGCGAGCACCGCCCGATCGGCGAGCTGGCGGCGGGCCCACCAGGCGACGGTCTCGTCGAAGCGGACCTCCGCCTCGATGTCGTCGCCGCCCGCCTCCCACGGTGCCTCGGGGAGGGCGTCGGAGGGGCGGAACCGCCGCGGTCGCTCGAAGGCCTCGGGACGTTCGCCGACGGAGGCCTCGGCCATCCGGTCGACCCGGTACGCCCGCACCTCGTCCGCGGTGCGATCCCGCCCCACGAGGTACCAGTGCCCGCGCCGGTGGACGATCCCGTAGGGCTCGAGGCGACGGGGGCGCTCGCGATACGTGAACGAGAGGACCCGCCGCTCGGTGACGGCGACGAAGAGCTCGGCGAGCCGATCGGCGTCGGCGCCGAGATCCGCCGCGAGGGGCTCGCCGCCGGCAAGGGTGGGTGCGCCGCCCAGCTTGAGGATGGCCGCGCTGCCCGGGCCCTGTCCGCCGAGTCGCACGACCTGGACCGCGAGCCAGAGCGCCGCCCGCTCCTCGTCGGTGAGGCCCGGATCGGCGAGGGCGTACTCGTCGCGGTCGACGACGTAGCCGTCCTGCGTCTCCCAGAGGTCGAGGGGCGCCATGCGCAACGGGATGCCGAGACGGCGCAGCAGGTCCTTGTCGCGTTCGAACGTCCGCCGGAACGCCTCGTCGCTCGACTGGTCGTAGCCGGCGACGGTGAAGCGGATCTCCTCGGCCGTGACCGGGCGGTCGACCGTGAGGAGGAAGGCGAGGAGATTGAGGATGCGCTCGATGACCCGCTGCATGCGCACCCGAGGGTATCGAACGAATTACACCTCTGGAAGCAGCGAGGGCGAGGCGGGGCGCGAGGGTGGACGCGGTTCGGAGGCGCGGTTCGCATGTTCTCCCGCGAACCGACCAGAATCACGGCCATGCAGGGCGTTGTGATCCTGGTCTTCCTGGCCGGCCTGGTGCTCACCAACAAGGGCTGGAGCGAGCAGAACTGGCTGCTGCTCGTGGCCGTGAACGTCGGCATGACCTGGGGCGTCTACCTCATCGTGCGGTTCCTCGCCGGCGACGGCCACGTCGTCAACCAGCGCAACTGGGGCAGGACGGTCTGGATGCTCGGCATCGTGAACGGCATCGGGATCCTGCGAGCGGTCACGCTGTAGCAGGGGCGCCGTCGGCCGTCAGAGGGAGGCGATCAGCTTCTCGACGCGTTCGTCGACGGCCTTGAACGGGTCCTTGCACAGCACGGTGCGCTGGGCCTGGTCGTTGAGCTTGAGGTGCACCCAATCCACCGTGAAGTCCCGCTTCTTGGCCTTGGCGGCCTTGATGAACTCGCCGCGGAGCCGGGCACGGGTCGTCTGGGGAGGCATGATCAGGGCCCGCGACACGTCTGTGTTCGTCACGACGCGCTCCATGAGGCCCCGTCGCTCGAGGAGGTAGTACAGGCCCCGCTCCCGGGTGACGTCGTGGTAGGAGAGATCGATGAGTGCCAGCTTCGGATCCGACAGCTCCACACCGCGCTTCTCCCGGTACTCCTCGATGAGGTGGTATTTCGCCACCCAGTCGCACTCGCGCTTGAGGCTGAACGGATCCTTCTCGAGGCCGGTGAGCATGTGCTCCCACATCTCGACCGCGGACTGGACCTGCGGAGGGAAGCCCTGCGTTCGGGCGTAGCGGAGCACGCGTTCGAGGTACTCCCACTGGATGTCGAGCGCCGACAGCTCCCGCCCGTTGGCGAGGCGGACCTTCCGGCGGCAGGTCAGGTCGTGGCTGATCTCACGGATCGCGCGAATCGGGTTCTCGAGCGTGAGGTCCCGGAAGACCACCTCGTCCTCGAGCATCTGCAGCAGCGCGACCGTCGTCCCGACCTTCGCGTAGGTCGTGTACTCGGACATGTTCGAATCGCCGGCGATGACGTGGAGCCGTCGGTACCGCTCGGCATCGGCATGGGGCTCGTCGCGGGTGTTGATGATCGGCCGGCTGCGGGTGGTCGCCGACGAGACGCCCTCCCAGATGTGCTCGGCCCGCTGAGCGATCGAGAACACGGTCCCCCGGGCGGTCTGCAGCAGCTTCCCGGCTCCGGCGAAGATCTGGCGCGACACGAAGAACGGGATGAGGGTGTCGATGATCCGCTGGAAGTCGCCCTGGCGGCTCACCAGGTAGTTCTCGTGGCAGCCATACGAGTTGCCGGCCGAGTCCGTGTTGTTCTTGAACAGGAACACCTGGCCCCGGATGCCCTCCTCCTCGAGCCGCTGCTCGGCGGAGGTGAGGAGGCTCTCGAGGACCCGCTCCCCCGCCTTGTCGTGCGCGACGAGGTCGTAGAGCGAGTCGCATTCCGGCGTGGCGTACTCGGGATGGCTGCCGACGTCGAGGTACAGCCGCGACCCGTTCTCGAGGAAGACGTTGGAGGAGCGGCCCCAGGAGACGACGCGACGGAAGAGGTACCGGGCGACCTCGTCGGGCGACAGCCTGCGCTGCCCGCGCAGGGTGCACGTCACCCCGTACTCGTTCTCCATGCCGAAGATGCGGCGTTCCACGCCGCCGAGGGTACCGCTCGAGGCCGACATCCCGACGCCGGCGATACGATCCCCCCATGGTGACCCGGCTCTCGACCCCCGGGGGTGTCGACCGATTCGTGCGTCTCGCGACCGTCGGCGACGTCGCGACGGCGCGGATCTGCGCGGCGCTCCTCGAGACGGAGGGCATCGACGTCCGTCTCCACGGCGAGGCCCTCGGGCCGTATCCGATGACGATCGGACGGTTCGCCGAGACCGAGCTGTGGGTGCCCGAGAGTCGCGTCGCCGACGCTCGCCACGTCATGCTCGAGGCCGAGGTGGATGCCGTCCTCGGGGCGGCAGAGGAGCCCGACCCGCCCGCCGACCACGCGTGGGTCTACTGGGTGGCCGGTCTTTCGATCGGCGCGGTGATCGTCGGACGGGTCCTCGTCCACCTGTTCTGAGCGCTCAGCTCCCGCCTCTGCGCCTCCGGGCAGGCAGCGCCCCGAGCATGGCGGCGCCGGCGATCGCCGCCGCCGGGATGCTCCACTGCACCACGGCGTCGGGCGTCGCGATCCCGATGCCGGCGACGGCGCTGGCCGATCCGGCGAGGAGGAGCACGCCGATCGTCACCACCCGCCGGCTCTGCGGGGCCGGTGCCCGGCTGATGCGCCACTCGAAGCGGGCGAACACGACTACGAGGCCCATGGTGACCACCGAGAGCACCAGGAGCCACAGAGGCCGGGAGACCCACCAGGCCGGGGTGCCGGGCTCCACCCGGAAGGCCCAGCCGTCGAAGGCGAAGAGGCCGCCCGCCGCGACCAGCGACATGGCCGAGAGGTGCCACAGGTACACGGTCATGATGACGCCCGAGAACGAGACGACGCCATGCCAGACGCGGGCGCGGTGGACGAGGCGGTCGACGGCGGGCCGCGTCCCGATGATCAGGCCGAGCTGCACCATCCCGAGGATGCCCAGCGCCGACGTCGGTGGGGCCATGTTCGTCTCGGCGGCGCCCGGGATGCCGACCATGGCGACGGGATACAACCCCGACCACGTGATCGCGACGAGCACGGCGAGGGCGCCCCCGAGGAGGGCCCACCCCCATCTCGGGTCCACGCCGCCGGCACGGTCGCGGTCGGACCACCAGTACCCCACCTGGTGCACCGTCGCCCAGACCAGGAGGAAGTTCACCCATCCGATCCCCGGGACGTCTGCGCCGAGCCTGAGGGCATCGACGGCGAGCGCGGCCCCGGCCAGGATCGCCAGCGACCAGGGCCCCGAACGCCGCCACCACGCGTGCGTGAACGGCGCGAGCGCGGTCAGCGTCAGGTACACCGCCAGGAACCACACCGGCACGGTCGCCGACATCGCTCCGGCGTACACGACGTCGGGAGGCACGAAGGTGCGCATCACGACGATGAGCAGGACCCAGACGAGGAGCAGCGGGACCACCGGTGTGAACAGCCGACGCATCCGCGTCGTGATCCAGTCGCGGCGCCGCTCCGACCCCTCGACCACCTTCCCGAGCCCCCGCGCGTTGGCGTATCCGCCCGCCAGGAAGAAGACGGGCATGACCTGGACGATCCACGTGACCCAGCCGGCGTAGGGAACCCACTCGAGCGAGTTGAGGAGCGCGATCGAGTCGTCGGGTTTCAGCCAGATCGAGGCGGCGAGCCAGTGCCCGTACACCACGACGACGATCGCCGTGGCCCGCCAGAAGTCGACGACGCGGTTGCGCTCCGGTGGAGTCTGCTCGGCGAGCCCGGCCGTGTATTCGAGATAGCGATTCACCCGGGCCTCCCGTCCCGGCCCCATTGTCGCGGATCGGACGCGGCGCGGTGTGACATCGGCGCTTAGGCTTCGATCGCGTGAGCGAGCGCACGAGGTGGCGACGGGTGGCGTCGGGCCTGCGGACCCGTTCGGGTCGGCGCGACGCGATCCGGAGGCGCCGGCTCTGGCCCTTCGTGGTGGTCCCGATCGCCGTGTCCCTCGTCTCCCAGCTCTCATCGCTGCAGAACGCCTCATGCGTCCTCGCCGAGCTGCCGTGGGGGGTCGGGAGGTGCGACGTCCTGGCGGATCTCGTCGCGCCGGTCTGGGCGCTCTCGATCCTCGTCGCGTCACGACGGCTGCGGACCGTCGCGCTGCGGGACGCGTCCCCGAGCCCCGCCGGCCACGGTGAGCGACGAGCGGCGATCGTCGCCACGCGGGTCGCGAGCTCGGGTGCCGTGGCGATCATCCTGCTCGCCTGGACCCGCGAGTGGGAGCGCTTCGGGGAGAACCCCGATGCCAGCTGGTACACGGTCGTCGTCGTCATCACCTTCGGCGCGCTCCTGGTGCCCGTCTGGTCCATGCGCGACGCGCTCCATCGGCGCGGGACCCGTTTCCTCGACACCCACCCGGCGGCGCGACGCGTGGACAGGGCGCTGTTCGAGGACGGCCCGGATCGCCCTGCCCGCTGGCCCCACCTCCTCGTCCTGAGCGGGGTGACCCTGGTGGTGTCGTTCATCGTGCTCGGCCAGTTCGATGCCCTCCTGCAGGGCATGCACCTGCCGGGCGATCCCCCGGCGGGCATCGCGGCCCTGACGGCGCTCACCGAGGTCGATCTCTCCGAGAAGCTCGGTCTCACCCTCGAGCGCGTCGGCTCGTGGCGCGCCTACACCGAGGCGGTGGGCTCGGGGTTCGGCTCGCCCTATGCGATCGTCGTGGCGCACACGACCTTCGACACGCTCATCTCGATCCCTGCGTACTTCGTCGGAGGCGTCGTCCTCGCCCTCGTCGCGTGGCGCCGACGCCTTCGCTTCGCCCCGGACAGCGATGTCCGCCGGTCCTTCGAGCTCGTCGTGCTGACCGGTCTCGTCGTGCTCGTCGCCACCGCGACCTTCGACCTCGTGAAGACGCTCCTCACCTGGTTCGTCACGGACCGGGCGTGGGATGCGCCCGCGGAGCTCACCGATGCGGCGGTTCGCCTGCTCTGGTTCTCGACGGTCGGACGGACCCTCGGCCTCCTGATCCTGGCGGTTGCCGTCGTCCTCCTCCTCGCGATCGCCGACATCTCGGTGGCGCCGCTCCGCCGGGCCCTCGTCGCGGTGCGTGCGGAGGTCCTCCTGCTCGGGC
The DNA here is from genome assembly GCA_035458965.1 of Acidimicrobiia bacterium. Taxonomy (GTDB): domain Bacteria; phylum Actinomycetota; class Acidimicrobiia; order Spongiisociales; family UBA11373; genus DATHYU01. The sequence goes on from DATHYU010000459.1 coordinate 5,592, forward strand.
TCTTCGCCTTCGGACTGTTCGCGCTCCCCCAGACCGCCGACGTGATCCGCGGCTGGCAGGTCAGTCACACGCTGATCACCGTGGGCCTGGCGATCGTGTGGTCCATGCTCGTCCGATGGACGTCGGTCCAGAACCTCAGGCTCCAGCAGCGCCACTGGGAGGCCCGCGAGGCGGGGGCCGATGTCTCGCCTCCGACCATCGCCCTACGCGGGAGACGGCGCCCCGTCGAGCGCATGATCGCCATCGTCGTCCTCTGCGCGGCCGCCGGACAGCTCCTGCTCCACGCGCTCGGTCTGCCGATCGGCACGGGCCTGCTCGTCCCGGCCGGAATCGTGGGCACCTTCGCGTTGTTCGGCCTCGCGCTGCCGGCGGCGCCGTATCTGCGCGGCGATCGGCCCGTGTCGGCCACGCTGCGACGCCGCATCCCACGGACCCTGGGGTCGTTGGTCTACTTCATCATCGGGATCACCGTGATCAAGGCCGCAGCGGGCTCGGTCGCCTACGCCCGCAACGAGGACTGGTGGCTCTTCTTCGCGTTGGTGCCACCCGCGATCGGCATCTGGCGGGCCGTGACCAGGTCGACGTCGTCGCCAGGGCATCTCGAGATCGCCTTCTCCGGCGTCGTCGCCGTCCTGGGCATGGTGCTCCTGGCGCGTGGGGACCCGGAGCTCTCACCGAGCGCGCTCGGCTTCGCCGGCGTCACGTTCACGTACGGGTCCGTGGCGTTCTTCCACTCGTACGAGCCCCGGTCGATCGTCAAGCGGATGGGCGATCGCATTCTCGGACCCGGCTGGGTCAAGCCGTTTGCGATCGTCTCGGGAGTGGTGCTCGCGGTCACGATCCTGCTCTTCTACGGCGGCCCGCTCGCCGTCGCCCCGCAGGTCGGGACGATCGGGCTGGTCGTGCTGGCCATGATGGCCCTCACCCTCGTCGGCGCCGGAGCAGCTCGCCTCGCCGAGACGACTCCTCCCCCGAGGATCCTCGCGGCGTTCGGCATCCGCCGCACCCCCCTCGTCACGCTGCTCGTCGTGTGGTTCGTCCTGGCACCGCCGATGCTGGACGCGGAGGTGTCGGACGTCCGTCGTGTCGCCGAGCCGGGTCGCCGGATCCAGGTCACGTTCGACGACGTCTGGAACCG
>DATHYU010000460.1:0-2604 GCA_035458965.1 Acidimicrobiia bacterium
CGATGCCGCCCAGCCACGAGAAGAACGGGAGGTGCTCCTTGAGGGCGGTGTGGGCCTCGACCCAGCGCTCCCGTGCGACGAACACCTTGATGGTCCCGTGCTCGTCGGTGTGGCGGTCCGCGCCCGCGAGGGCGGCGAACCGTTCGCCGACGCCGGTTTCCGAGGCCTCGACCGCCTCGGCGGCGGTCTCAGACGGGCTCTCGGTCACGCTGCGTCCATTTCTCTCGGATGTCCTCGTTCTTGATCTTCTCCTGGAGGAGCACGATGCCCTCCATGAGCGCCTCCGGCCGCGGCGGGCAGCCGGGCACGTAGATGTCGACGGGGATGATCTGGTCGACGCCCTTCGTCACCGAGTAGGAATCCCAGTAGGGGCCGCCGCAGTTCGAGCAGGAGCCCATCGAGATCACGTACTTGGGCTCGGGCATCTGGTCGAAGAGCTTGCGGATGGCGGGGGCCATCTTGTCGGTCACGGTGCCCGCCACGATCATCAGGTCGGCCTGCCGCGGCGACGCCGGGAGCGGGATGACACCGAACCGCATGAAGTCGTAGCGGGGGCCGGCCACCGCCATCATCTCGATGGCGCAGCAGGCGAGCCCGAACTGGAACATCCACAGCGAGTATCGGCGGGACCAGTTGAGGAGCCACGAGAGCGGCTTCGGGGCGTCGAACTTCTCTAGGACTCCCAACGAAGCACTCCCTTGCGGATGGCGTACACGAGCCCGGCGAGGAGGATGACGATGAAGATCATCATCTCGACGAGGGCGAAGACGCCCAGCGACTCGAGCTGGATGGCCCACGGGAAGATGTAGATCGCCTCGACGTCGAAGATGAGGAACAGCAGACCGAAGATGTAGAAGCGGATCTGCGACTGCGACCAGCCACCGCCGACGGGGTCGATGCCGCACTCGTAGGACTGCCGCTTCGTCGGGGTCGGGTGATTTGGGCGGAGGAGCGAGGAGGCGCCGATCGCCACCGCAACGAGGATCAACCCGAACGCCGCGAACACGGCGACCGTGATGTAGTCCTGGAAGAACTCGCCCACCTCGATGCCTCTCCGGTCCGGTTGGCGTCGGCGGGAGTATAGGGAGGGGCGGGAACGGCCTCCAAAGTCAGCGGGGATTCGGCCGTTCGCGCCCCGGGTATGGTCTGGGCATGGCGGGTCACGAGCTGGCACAGTTCAACGTCGCCCGGGCGCTGGAGCCCCTCGATCACCCGGTCCTCGGCGGCTTCGCCGAGTCCCTCGAGCCGGTCAATCGCCTTGCCGACGAGGCTCCCGGATTCGTGTGGCGGCTCGCCGACGAGGCGGGCACCTCGATCGGCTACCGCGTCGACAGCATCGACAGCGACGACGACGACGACGACGACGACCAGATGCTCATCAACCTGTCCGTCTGGTCCGACGTCGATGCCCTGCGGACGTTCACGTACGACGGTGCCCACCGCGATGTCTTCCGGAAGCGCCGCGCCTGGTTCGAGGCCGCCGTGGACCGGCAGCTCGTCCTCTGGTGGGTGCCGATCGGCCACCGCCCGTCGCTCGAGGAGGCCGCCGATCGCCTCGACCGGCTCCGCGAGCACGGACCGACGGCCGAAGCCTTCACCTTCGCCACACCCTTCCCGCCGCCGCATGCCTGAGCGGGCCCCCGACTACGCGGGCGGATCCCTCCTCAACCTGGTCGCCGAGCTCGAGCACCGGCTGATCGGGACGACGCCCGCGGCTCCGCTCCACGCACCGCTCGCGAACCTGATCCCCGAAGCCCGGTCCTACGTGCTCGTCCTCTTCGACGGGCTCGGCGACCTGCAGCTCGACCATCGGCAGGCCGAGCCGCTACGCGCCTCCCGCCGGGGGGCGATCGACGCGCCGTTCCCGACGACGACCACCGTCAGCCTCGCCACGATCGCCACCGGCCGCTCACCGGCCGAGCACGGGCTCATCGCCTATCAACTGTGGATTCCCGAGACGGAACGGGTCGTCGGCACGATCAAGTGGACGACGCTGTGGGGCGAGCAGGTCGAGGTCGACCATGCAGGCTTCCTGCCCGGTCCGAATCTCTGGGAACGGCTCGTGTCGAAGGGCGTCGAACCGATCACCGTCCAGCCATGGAACTTCCAGGGCACGCCGCTCAGCCGGGTCCTCTACCGGGGCTGCCGGTGGGAGCCGTGGAGCGACGAGAGCGACGCCGTCGAAGCGGCCTGCCAGCTCGCCGCCGAACCGGGCCGCCTCGTGTTCCTGTACCTGCCCCACGTCGACTTCGCGGCTCATGTGACCGGGCAGGCGTCCCAGGCGTATGCCGACGCGATGCGCATCGTGGCGCGGGCATGGGAGCGTCTCGGGCAGCGGCTCCCCGACGGCGCCGTCGCGATCGGGACCGCCGATCACGGGCACGTCGACGTCCCCGAGACGCGGCGCATCCGCATCGACAAGGCCGACCACGAGGGCCGCATCTTCTCGGGCGACTCGCGGGCCCTGTTCGTGCACGGCGAGGGCCGTTCGCTCGCCGAGCGGCTGCCCGCCCGATGGGTGCCGAGGGCCGAGATGGACGACTGGTGGGGGCCGGGCGTGCGCCATGGGGCGTTCGACGGGCGCGCCCCCGACGGCGTCCTCCT
>DATHYU010000461.1:0-9088 GCA_035458965.1 Acidimicrobiia bacterium
GGCGGGGAAGAACCGGTTGACGGTCGAGCCGGGGCCGTACGCACCCGTGTAGTCACCGATGTAGGACGCGTACCGCGATCCGATGTTCGCGTCGAGGGAATAGTTGCCGTAGCTGTTGTCCCCGGTCGTGGCGATCGCGTCCGGCGCCCACGCGTTGACCATGTCTGCGACGGCGAAGGATCCGGCGGTGCCGGTCCCGAAGTCCCCGAACACGGCGACCTCGACGGTCGGGCCGAAGGGGTCGGGCTGCGGGTCAGGGTCGGGCTGCGGATCAGGGTCGGGCTGCGGGTCAGGGTCGGGCTGCGGATCGTACGACACGACGAGCAGGGCGGCCGCAGACCTCGCGCCCTCGTAGGACTCGGCGGTCCGCCTTCCGCTCCCGGTGATCGCAAAGGACATCGCATTGCCTGCGGCCCACCCCGACCCGTCGACGATCTCCTGCACGATCGCCGAGAGATCCGGGGTCTGCTGATCGGGTCCCGAGGCACCGACGTCCGGCCATTCGGGAGGCGACCACGCAACCGCGGCCGATGTCGAACCGAGCGCGGTCACCCCGGTGGCGCCTGAGAACGCCGGTGCGTCGGAGGCGGGGATGCCGTGGACCACGAGGCTCGCCGGCCCGGTCGAGACCTCGTCGGTCGTGAACCGGATCGCGGCCGTCCTGATCACCGATCCCGCCGGGATGTCGACGGACGAGAACCTCATGCCGACGGTCTGGGCGACCCCATCGGTGGTCAACTCGAGGTCGGACGAGTTGACGTAGAGCGAGCTCGGACGCTGCTCCACGTCGTCCGATCCTGCGGAGATCCGGACGGAGATCTCGACGACCCCGGGATCGGGATCCGGCTGCGGATCGGGATCCGGCTGCGGATCAGGGTCCGGCTGCGGATCAGGGTCCGGCTGCGGATCTCCGGTCGTGTACTCGACGACCAGAACCGGCGCGGCATCGGCTGCGCCGCCGGCGCTCTCGGCAGTGCGGGTGCCGGACCCGGTGATCACGATGGACAGGGCGCCGCCCGGCGTCCATCCGGGAAGACCCACGATCTCCTCGACGACGCTCGACAGGTCGGGCGTCCGCTGATCGGGCCCGGCGGCGCCGACCTGAGGCCACGCAGGCGGTTCCCAGGACACCGCCGCAGATGTCACGGGTCGAGACGACACATCGCCCGCTCCGGACCACGGAGCGGCGCCGGGCTGGGCGACGCCCCTCAGGGTGAGCGACGCAACGCCCGAGGACGATTCGTCGACCGTGAACTGGATCCAAGCCCGCGTGACCGTCGCACCGGCGGGCACCTCGAGCGCGTCGAACCTGAGCCCGATCACCTGGGTGGCCTTGTCGACGGCCAGTTCGAGATCGGAGGAGCCCACGTAGAGCCAGCCGTCGGCCTGCTCCTCGACGTCGTCGGCATCTCTGGCGACCCGCGCCAGGGCGGTGCCACCCGGGTCCGGCTGCGGATCGGGGTCCGGCTGCGGATCGGGGTCCGGCTGCGGATCGGCGGGCCCGCCGTCCGTGTACTCGACGATGAGCCTGGGGGCGCCCGCCCGCGATCCCTCGAACGATTCGGCGGCTCGCCGTCCGGAGCCCACGACGACCAGGGCGAGCGAGCCGCCGCCGGACCAGCCCGACCCATCGATCAGTTCCTGGAGGACCGGAGCGAGATCCGGAGTCCGCTGCCCGGCCCCCGAGGCGCCGACCTGGGTCCAGTCGGGTGGAGCCCAGGCCACCGAGGCCGACGTCCGTCCGGGGGTCGAGACGCCTCCGTTCCCCGACCAGGCGGTCAGCCCAGGGACACCCCAGATCGTGAGGGCCGAAGCGCCGGTCGAGACCTCGTCGACGGTGAACTGCACCCAGGCTCCCGTGATGGTGGCGCCGGCGGGAACGTCGACCGATCCGAAACGGATGCCGACCGTCTGCGACTCGACGTCCGCGCCGAGCTCCAGATCGGACGAGTCGACGTAGAGCCATCCGTTCGGCTGCTCCTCGACGTCGTCGGAGCCGGTCGCGACGATCGCCTCGACGGCGACGGGGGCGGCGACGGCCCGAGAGACCGAGCCGATCACCGGGAGAGCCCCGAGCACGACGAGGACGGCGAGACCGACCACTGCGGGCCGACGACGCCGCCGGACCGAACGGACCGAACTGCGCATGCCGCCGATTCTGCGGGCACTCCACCCAAAAGACAACTAAAAGCAGTCAAATGACCACTGAGCGTTAGAGGTGACTAGTCACCGTTCAACGGGGTCACGGCAGGCGACTCGGCGGCCTGACCCTGCGGCACGATCCGCTGCTCGACACGGTCGGTGACCACCACTCCGGCGAGGATGAGGGCTCCCCCGACGACGATGCCCGGCTGGAGCTCCTCGCCGAGAGCGACGATCCCGACGACGACCGCGACGAGCGGGACCAGGTACCCGATGATCGCCGCGTACACGACGGTGACGTGACGGAGGAGCCAGTAGTAGACGAGGAACGGTATGACGGTCGACATGAGTGCCATGTAGACGAGGGCCGTTCCCCCCAGCACCGTCGAGACGCGGGGAGCACCCTCGACTGCGATCGTGGCGACCAGGACCATGATCGCGCCCGCCACGAATTGGACCAACGACACGTCTATCGGGGCGTAGCGGCCTGCGTGCTTCTTGGCATAGACGCTCCCGACGGCGATCGACAGGTACCCGAAGATGGCCACGGTCCCGGCGACGAGCGGCCGGCCTCCCTCTCCGAGGCCGCTGTCTCCGGAGAGGAAGAGCACGACGACCCCGACGAGGGCGATCGTCAAGCCACCCACCTTTCCGAGGCGCATCGGCTCGTCCGGAAGCATCACATGCGCCAGAGCGGCCGTGAACAGCCCGATGAGAGCGGCGAGGACACCGACGAACCCCGCTCCGGCGTACTGAAGGGCGACATTGCCGGCGACGAGCGGAATCGCGAGATTCGACACCCCCATGACGAGACCGACCCGCCAGGTGACACCATCGAAGGATGGCCTCCTGCGTCTCGCCCAGGCCCACACGACGATGAGCACCGCGGCAAGCCCCGCCCGGACCGCGGCGATGGCGTACGGCCGGATCTGCTCATCGAGCGCGACCCTCGTCATCACACCCGAGGTTCCCCACCCCAGGCTCGACACCGCAACCGCGAGCCAGATCCGCCGCGGCGAGGTCAATCGATGCTCCGGTGCCGCATGGCACGCTGCATCTCGCGATCGGCCTGACGACGCTTGATCGTCTCTCGTTTGTCGTACCGGGCCTTGCCCTTGCCGAGGCCGATCTCGATCTTCGCCCGGCCGTCCTTGAAGAAGAGCCGCATCGGGACCAGGGAAAGGCCCTTCTCGGCGACGGCCGACCCCATCCGCTCGATCTCCCGCTTGTGCAGCAGCAGCTTGCGGGTCCGCGTCGGATCGTGGCCGCCTTCCCGCGCGAACTCGTACGGCGCGATGTAGGCGCCGACGAGGAAGGCCTCCCCGCCCCGCACCACGGCATAGGCGTCGGAGAGGTTGGCCTTCCCGAGCCGCAGGCTCTTCACCTCCGACCCCACGAGGACGAGGCCCGCCTCGAACGTGTCGGCGATCTCGTAGTCGAACCGGGCGCGCCGGTTGGTGGCGATCGTCTTCGTGCCCTGGGATGTGGCCATGGCGCGACCTCAGAGGTAGTCGGCGGGATCGACGGGCCGTCCGGCGAGACGCACCTCGAAATGCAGGTGACAGGCGGTCGAGAGCCCGGTGGATCCGATGTACCCGATCACGTCGCCGAGGGCGACCCGCTGGCCATAGTCGACGTTCGTGCGGGTCTGGTGAGCATACAGCGTCGACATCCCGCCACCGTGGTCGATGATCACCGTGAGCCCATATCCGCCCTGCCATCCGTTCACGATCACCCGCCCATCGGCGGATGCCCGGATCGGGTCACCGCATCCGGCGTTCATGTCCCAGCCGGTGTGCATTCGGCGGTCGCCGTAGATCGGGTGGATCCGGTACCCGAATCCCGAGCTGACCCCGCCTGGCACGGGCCGGAGCAATCCGTCGGGCCGGCGGCCGGCCAGTGCCTGCTCGTACGCGATCTGCTGCTCGATCCGTGACTGCTCGCGCGCCAGCGTGGCGATCTCTCCCTCGATGTGATCGATCTCGTGGTCGAGCTCGTCGAGGAACGCCTGCTGCTCGGCGAGGCGCTCCTCGACGATGGTCGCCCGCGCCGCGACCGTCTCCGCCGTGAGAGCCTGAGTCACCCGCTGCGCCTCCAGCTCGGATGCCCGTGCCTCCAGCTCGGCCGATTCGACGGCCAGCCGGTCGACGTAGTCCTGCTCACGGGCGCTCAGCGCCGCGTACCGGGAGATGTCGCGGTCCACGACCTGCTGGACCCGCTCGGCATACACCAGCCCGACGGTCACCAGCCCCACGTCGCCGAGATCGAACACATCGAGGGAGTCACTGGCCGCTCCCTGCATGTAGAGCTGGACGGCGCGCTCGCGAGCGGCGGAGCGCAACGCGCCCATCTCTGCGCGCATGGAATCGATCGCGCCCTCGCGCTGGGAGATCGACGCCTCGAGATCCGCGACCTGTTCCTCTGTCTCGGCGATGGCCGACTCGGTCCCGGTGAGAACCTGCTCGGCGGCGTCGAGGTCGGAGACCGCCGCTTCGAGCTCCTCTGCGACGCCGAGAACCCGATTGGCCAGTTCGGTCCGCTCGTCCTGCGAGTCACCGACCTGGCCCCGCAAGGTCTCGATGCGGCGATTGACCACCTCGAGATCGTCGCCGAGCCCGGCGTGGGCCGGAACCGCAGCGCCCAGCAGGAGGACGAGAGCGAGCGCCGCCGCGAGCGGCGTGCGGCGCACCGGTCAGTCCTTGAGGAATCCCCACATCCCGATCGCACTCCCGATCAGGCCTGCGGCCACGCCGAAGAACACGACGAGGATGGAACTCTGAACGAGGAACTGGACGGGGATGTCGACGGCGATCCAGTCGGGGAACGCTTCGAAGAAGGGCACGAACCATCGATACATGCCGATGACGGCGCCCACGGCGAGGATGCCCCCGAGCAGGCCCTCGATCGCCCCCTCGAGCAGGAAGGGCACCCGGACGAACCAGTTTCCGGCGCCGACGAGCTTCATGATCGAGATCTCGTCACGCCGCGCGTAGATCGCCATGCGGATCGTGTTGCCGATGAGTACGACCGCTGCACCGCCGAGGAAGATGGAGATCGCCACGGCCCCCACTCGCAGGATGTTGGAGAGCGTGACCATGTTGTCGATGGCCGCGTCCGCCGACGACACCTGGCGCACGCCGGAGATCACCGCCAACCGGTTCGAGATGGCGTCGTAGTCGGCGGCCTCGGTCGGCCTGATGCGCAACGAGGCCGGCAGTGTGGACGGATCCTCCTCGACGACCTCGATGAGCGACGGCTGATCGGCGAACAGGGTGCGGAACTCCTCGAGGGCCTCCGCCTTGGTGAAGTAGACGACCGACTCCACCTCTTCCCACGAGATGACCTCTCGCTGGAGCCCGTCGATGTCCTCGAGGGTGAGATCGTCGGTGAGGAACGCGATCACCCGGATGTCGTCGTCCCATCGGCCGGTGTTCTCGTCGACCACGCGACGGAGCACCACGGCGAGGAACACGAGGGAGAGGGTCACGAAGACCGCGAGCACGGCGCTGATGACGACGAGGCCATTCCGCCGCAGGTTGATCATGGCCTGCTCGAGGAGGTACTGGAAGCGCATGGATCAGACCTCGGCGGTCTCGGTCTCGTCGGGTGCGGCGTCGCCGCCGGGTGGCGGCGTCATCGGCGCCGGGCCCGCCGGCACGGGGCCAGGGGTCACCGGGGCCATCGCCGCCGTCGGCGACGCCTCGGGCGGCCGACCCGTCTGGTACGCGCCCCGGCTCTGGTCGCGAACGACGCGTCCCCGTTCCAGAGCGACGACACGCCGCTTCATCGCATCCACGATGGCATGGTCGTGCGTGGCCATGACGACGGTCGTGCCGGTGCGGTTGATCCTGTCGAGCAGGCGCATGATCCCGACCGACGTCGCCGGATCCAGGTTCCCCGTCGGCTCGTCGGCGAGGAGGATGAGCGGACGGTTCACGAACGCCCGGGCGATCGACACCCGCTGCTGTTCGCCTCCGGACAGCTGCTGCGGCAGACGATCGGCCTTGGCGGCCAGCCCCACGAGGCGGAGGACCTGCGGCACCTGCTGGCGGATGACGTGGCGCGGACGGCCGATCACCTCGAGCGCAAAGGCCACGTTCTCGTGCACCGTCTTGTTCGGCAGCAACTTGAAGTCCTGGAAGACCGTGCCCACCGAGCGCCGCAGCAGCGGAACCTTCCAGGACGGGAGCTTCGTGATGTGCTTGCCCGACACCCAGATGTCGCCGTCGGAGGGGAGCTCCTGGCGGAGCATGAGCCGGATGAGCGTCGACTTCCCGGAGCCGGACGGCCCGACGAGGAAGACGAACTCTCCCTTCTGGATGTCGAGGGTCACATCACGAACGGCGACGGTCCCGCCGTCGTAGACCTTCGTGATGCCTTCCAGTCGGATCATGCAACAGCCTTCTCGGAGTGCTCTGCGCCGTTCCCGGACGTCCCACTCCACGCGGCGGCGCTGCGCCGGAGGGTAATCGGGGTCGGTACTTCTGCAGGGGCAATCGGGAACCCCTCGGGTTCCCCCGTTCATGGCTCTTCGCCCCAGGGATCAACGCGGTGCCGGCGCGACCCCGACCCCGCTCGAAGCCCGTCCATGAGGCCCCTCCCCTCGGGAGAGCTTGCAGCCGGTGGAGCCTGCCGACGGAGAGGGCACTCCCGGGAACCCAGGTCCCGGACGCGCCGGCGGGCCGCGTGTCTGCGATCGATGAGGCCGGTGCGCCGCGTCGTCAGCCGGCGGTCTGCGCCCGCCGCCACTGCAGATACGACTCGGTGAACCGATCGAGATCGCCGTCGAGCACGGCGTCGATGTTGCCCACCTCGACGTCGGTCCTCAGGTCCTTGACCATCTGATAGGGCTGCATGACGTACGAGCGGATCTGCCGCCCCCATCCCGCCTCGGTCTGCTCACCGCGGATCGAGTCGATCTCGGCGATCTGCTGGTGCCGCGCCTGCTCGGCGAGCCGGGCGGCGAGCAGGGCCATCGCCCGGTTCCGGTTCTGCAGCTGCGATCGCTCCGCCTGGCAGGCGACCACGATGCCGGTCGGAAGGTGGGTGATCCGCACCGCCGAGTCGGTCTTGTTGACATGCTGGCCGCCGGCGCCCGAGGCCCGATAGGTGTCGATGCGCAGGTCCTCGGCGTCGATCTCGACCTCGGCGACCTCCACCTCGGGGATCACGTCGACTCCGGCGAACGCCGTGTGACGGCGGCTCTGCGAGTCGAAGGGGCTGATCCGCACCAGGCGGTGCGTCCCCCGCTCGGACTCGAGCGTGCCGTAGGCGTTGTCGCCGCGAACGGTGACGGTCGCCGACCGGATGCCGGCCTCCTCGGCTTCGAGGTACTCGTCGACCTCGACCTGGAAACCCTTGCGCTCGAAGTACCGCAGGTACATCCGCAGCAGGATCTCGGCCCAGTCGGCGGCGTCCACCCCGCCGGCGCCGGCATGGACGGAGAGGATCGCCGAGCGATCGTCGTAGTCCCCGAAGAAGAGGCTCTCGTGCTCGAGCTCGGCGAGCTCGGCATCGAGGGAGGTGAGCTCCGTCACGACGTCCTCGACCGCCTGGGGATCCTCTTCCTCGGCCGCCATCTCGAGCAGGGTCTCGCCGTCCTCGAGCGACCCGTTGAGCCGGTCGACCTGATCGACGATCTTCTCGAGACGCGCCAGGGTCCTCGTGACGTCGCGGGCGTTGTCGGGGTCGCCCCAGAGCGCGGGATCGGCGGCCTGCTCGCGCAGGCCGGTCAGCTGCGTGCGCTTGCCCTCGACGTCAAAGGAACCTCCTGGCGTCGTCGAGGCGCGATCGCAGGTCGGCGATCAAGGCTCGGGGATCGATGTCCATCGGCTCGGAAGCGTAGCGGTGCCGCTCCGTTCTCCGGCCGATCGACCCTGGCGAGGGCGGCCTCCCCGACCGAGGATGAGGCCATGGAACTCGCCGTCGGGATCGCACTCGTGGTCGTAGGGGTCGCCGTGGCCGGCAACGCCCTCGGTCTGATCGACCGGGCTGCCGGGGTGTGGCACCGGCCGTACACGCAGGGAGACATCGCGAACTTCGCGTCGTCGTCGTTCCTCGTCCGATTCATCGGACTGCTCTCCGCTGCCGCCGGGATCGCACTCGTGTGGGGTGCGCTCGCCTGACCACGTCGGGAGGGCCGCCGGGCAGGCCGGTGATCGTCGACGTCTGCCACCGGCCGGAGAGGCTCAGGCCGCCGCCCCGTGGCACTTCTTGTACTTCTTCCCGCTGCCGCAGGGGCACGGGTCGTTGCGGCCGACCTTGCTCGAGGCATCCGCCTGCCGCTTCAGGGCCGCTCCGCCGGTGCCGCCCAGACGGACGACCGGATCGGGCTTCTGGGCAGGCTGTTCGACGACCTGGGCGTGGAACAGGTAGCGCACGGTGTCGTGCTTGATGGTGGCGACCATTTCGGTGAACATGTCGAACGCCTCCCGCTGGTACTCGGTGAGCGGGTCGCGCTGGCCCATCGCCCGCAGACCGATGCCCGACCGCAGATAGTCCATCTCGGCGAGGTGCTCGCGCCACTTGTTGTCGACGATCGACAGCACCACGGTCCGCTCGAGCTGACGAACGAGCTTCTCGCCGAAGTCCTGGGCGCGACGCACGTACACGTCATGGGCATCGCCGGCGACGTGGTCGGCGACCTCCTCGGCCGTGTGGAAAGAGCCCAGATCACCCAGCGTCACCGTGGTCGGGTAGAGGACGGAGAGACGGGCCACGAGATCGTCGAGTCGCCACTCGGAGGGGGCCACCTCGTCGGAGACCACCATGTCGACCTGCTCGGCGACGGCCTCATCGATCCACCCGCGCACGAGGCTCTCCGTGTCGCCGCCCTGGAGCGTGTCACCGCGCCACTCGTAGACGACCTCACGCTGGCGGTTCATCACCTCGTCGTACTTCAGGACGTTCTTGCGGATCTCGAAGTTCTGCGACTCCACCTGCCGCT
>DATHYU010000462.1:0-12923 GCA_035458965.1 Acidimicrobiia bacterium
CGCGAGGCGAAGTCGCTCCTCATCGCGTCACGCCACTCCGGCTCGCCGCGTTCGTCCCGGTCGTGCGCCCGGGCGTCGTAGGCCGCTGCGAGATCGATGAGCCGTTGCTCGTGATCCATGCGCGCAGCGTAGAGCGGGGAATCGCCGCGCCCGAAGCGGGCGCGGCGGGGGATGCGGAGGGGGTGGGATTCGAACCCACGGGACCGGTAACACCGGCCCAACAGTTTTCGAGACTGCCGCCTTCGTCCGCTCGGCCACCCCTCCGATGAGGCCCGCATCGGCGGACCGCAACGGCGGCGTAGTGTACCGACCCGCCGGACCTCGTCTCTCCGATCAACCCGGTCGTCTCGACCGGAAGAACTCCTCGAGGATGGCCGCGCACTCGTGCTCGAGAACGCCCGCTTCGAGGGCCACGCGGTGATTGAGGCGCTGGTCCTGGGGGATGTTGTAGAGGCTCCACGCGCCTCCCGCCTTGAGGTCGGCGGCGCCATAGACGATCCGATCGACCCGGGCCCACACCGCCGCCATCGCACACATCGGGCAGGGCTCCAACGTGACGACGAGGGTGTGTCCGCTCAACCGCCAATCGCCGTTCGATCGTGCTGCTGCGGACAGCACCAGCATCTCTGCGTGGGCGGTGGGGTCGGCGAGCTCTTCCCGGCGGTTGTGGTCGGAGGCGACGATCGAGCCGTCGGGCCCGATCAGGACGGCTCCGACCGGCACGTCGCCGTGATCGAGGGCGCGACGTGCCTCTCCGAGTGCTGCCTGCATCGCATCGCTGAAGTTCTCAGTCATTGGCTCCGACCTACAATCCCAGACTCCGGGAGGGATCGCATAGTCTGGCCTAGTGCGCACGCCTGGAAAGCGTGTTGGCGGTTTACCCCGCCTCGTGGGTTCGAATCCCACTCCCTCCGCAGCGAGCCTCCCCCAGCAGTGGGTCCGCAGCGAGCCGCCGCAACGGCGGCCTACATCCCGACGTCCTCCTCGTCGAAATCGAGACGCACGGAACCGTCCTGGGAATGCGCCGATCGATGCTGTGCGGCGAGCACCGACCAATCGGGCCGATTGCGGTGCTCCCCCACATCGAAGGCCACGAGGTGGCGGCTGGTGGGACCGTTTGCACTATCGAATGTCTGCGCTCGCCGGATGACGTCCGCGGCCGCGGCGTCGATCCGGCGGTGCTGACGGAGATGGTCGTCCCACGACGGCACGAGGAAGACCTCCGTCATCTGGTGCGGATCATCGGCGTTGCGATACAGCCGCCACCGGTACGCACCGGTCTGCAGGCGGACCCGCCGGAGCTCGGTCAGGGCGTCGAGGAACTCGGCGAGATCCGACTCGTCGATCACCCATGTGTTGAGGACCATCACCGGGCCCCCGACGAGGATCTCGTCGCCGTGCGGCGCGGCATCCCACTCCTCGGCCGCTTCGTGGGCCTCGATCTCTATCAGCCCGACGATGGGCATCCACATCGCGGCCAACCCCAGGAGCAGCGCACCTCCCGACAGCACCACGATGGTGGGGGCGACGCCGAGGCCCTCTGCGATGCCTCCGGCGAGCAACGATCCCAGGGGCGTGAGCCCGACGAAGGACAGCGTGTAGAGGCTCAGGGCGCGACCCCGGATCCAGGGATGAGAGAGCAGCTGGACCGACGCATTGAGGGTTGCGAGCGTCCACACCCAGGCGAGTCCCCCGAACGCCATCGCAAGCCCGGCCAAGGGTGCGTTGGGAGCCAGCCCGAGGGCGACGCCGGAGACACCGAAGATCGTGATGCCCGCAGGCACGGTCCGCCGCCCGAGGCGCGGCACCACCAGGTCTCTGGTCGCCGCTCCCACGACGGCGCCGACACCCATGGCGCCGAGGAGCGCCCCGTAGAGCCATGCGTCCCCGCCGAGCTCGTCGGCCGTGAGGTTCGGCAAGAGGACCTGGGACGCCGACGAGGTCATCGCGAAGCCGGCCGCGATGCCCAGGAGCCAGCGAAGCGTCGGGGTGTGCCGGGCATATCGGACCCCGAGGGCCATCGCGGCGGCCAGCGACGACTCCGACTCCGTCGCCCAGTCCCCAGGGCGGAATCGCAACAGAACGACGATCACTCCGATGTAGGTCACCGAGTTGATCGCGAACGCGGTGCCTGCCCCCGCAGTCGCCACGATCACTCCTCCCAACGCCGGACCCACCACGCGGGCGACGTTGAAGGACACCGAGTTGAGGGCGACGGCACTCGCGACGAGCTGACGCGGAACGAGGTCCGGGACGATCGCCTGCCAGGTCGGAGCGTTGAACGCCACCCCCACACCCAGCAGCAGCCCGAGGCCCAGAAGCAACCCGGGCGTCACGAGACCGGTGGAGTCGCTGACGGCCATCACACCGACCGAGACACCCATCGCGATCTGCGCGCCGAGGAGCACGTTCCGACGGTTGGCGAGGTCGGCGAGCGCCCCCGCGGGCAGGGCCAGCACCAGCAGCGGAAGCGTGGTCGACGCCGCCATCGCCGCCACCCATACCGGCGACCCCGTGAGCTCGAGCATCAACCATCCGGCGGCGACGGACTGGAGGAACGACCCGACGTTGCTGAGGATCGACGCGAGCCACAACTGGCGGAACCGGTGGACGGCGAGCGGGCCGGAGAGAGCGGTCACGGACGAAGCGTAGGGAGTGCACGGACCTGGGTACCATCACGCCGATCGTGCTAGGCGGGGCGCTAGAGGTGCCCTGAACCCGAAAACCTCTCACGCGGGGCTGAATCCCCGCCCGAGGGCCACCGAACGTCGGGTCGAGCGCTGGACACGTGGTGTTGAAGGCCGGGTCCCACGCGGCGGGACACCGTGAATCGGGTCAGATCCTGACGGAAGCAGCCCTAAGCGGCCCGTCCCGGGTGCCGTGGGAGTGCCTGGCCGGAGCCGGCGATCCAGAACGCGCCGGGGTGCGGAGTTCGACGGCGGGTGCACGATCACTCGACGGGGCCGGCGGCGACGCCGGCCCCGTGGCGTGTCAGTCGTCGATCCAGACCTCGTTGCCGAGGGTGCCCGGAAGGTCTCCGGTGTGCTCGAGAACGCGGACCCGGACCTGCAGACAGTTGCCGTGCCGACCGCAGACGAGACGCCCTGAGAACCCGGGCTGGTCGGCGTCGAAGAGTGCATCGACGATGCGCCGGCGGTCGATGACGAGCGTCCCATCGCGGTCCTCGGCGACGCGGGCGACGGCCGACAGCAGGAGCATGGTCGCGTCGTAGGCGCGGATGGCTTCGGACGTGGGCTCGCGACCGAAACGCCGCTCGTAGTCGGCGCGGATGTCGGCGTACGTCGTCCCGGTGACGTCCTGACCCCCGGCCCGGTCGTCGGCCATGACGAAGTACACCCCTTCTGCCGCTTCGAGCTCGGCGACGTCCGTGAGCAGGGCGTCTCCGAGCACGATGCGATCGACGTCCTCGAGCTCCTCCATCTCTGCCAGCGCTTCGAGGACGGCTCCCGCGTCGCTGCCGCCGATCGCAAGGAAGAGCGCGTCGGGCGAGACGTCGACGAGCATCGCCAAGCCCGGTCCCGGCGCCGTTCGAGACACGGCGACATCGGCTGCGGCCCGAACACCCGACCAGGACAGCGCGTCGCCGAAGACGCGGGCGGCGACTTCGCCGTGCTCGTCACCCTCGATGCGAACGACCACAGGGCGACGCGACCCTCGCTCTCGGACCAGGAATCGCGCGGCGGTCACCGACTCTGCATGGTCCGCAGTGGCGAGCGTGAAGAGGCCGCGAGCCCAGAGAGGTCCGGCATCGCCCGACTCGTCGACCATGAAGTCGTCCTCGCCCAGCGAAGGGCTGACGAGGGCAAAGCCATGGTCGATCAGCATCGGCACGGCTTCGATGGCGGTCGCGTCGCAGCCCGGACCGATGACACCGACGACCGGTGAGCCGCCGATCACCGCGCCGGCGGCGACCACCGCGCGGGATGCGGCGCGGCCACCGTCGATCGAGCAATGGGTGTCGTGCAGCGTGGCAACCCCGATCCCGTGGCCCGCGATGTCGCCGAACGTCTCCACCGCCAGCTGAAGCGCATCGGCCTGTGCTGCGCCCCGCCGAGCCGAGGACCCGCTGAGGGGCACGAGGCCCGAGAGGAGCAGGGGCACCCCCGGTCCGGCCTCGAGGATGGTGAGCGGCCCTGCGAGGGTGGTCGGGGTGGTCGCGTCGGCAGTGGTCGCCGTCGTGCCCGGCATCGAGGGCTGTGACGTGACGGTCGTGGTCGAGGAGTCGACGTCGGGTGCGCTCGTCGTGGGACCGGGGGCCACCGGAGCCGGTCTCGCGCCGAGGTCGGCCGGCGGCGTGCGCGCCTCACCGCCGCACGCGGTGATCACCACGAACGCGACGAGAGCGACCGCCGCCGGACGAGCCATGCGGCTGTATCGGCCATCGACGCCCGCATCTCGAGCCGGTTCGATCCCGCGAGGCTCCAGGAGTCCCCGAACTGCCTGTCCTCATGGGACCTTCGGCCCTAGTTGACCGGTCGGCCAAGAGACCTACCCTGCCGCCCATGACCGACAGCTCGGACCGGGTGCGCACGCTCGTCCACCTCGTGGCCGTCCTCGCGCTGCTGCTCGTCCCGACGCTCGCCGGTTTCGCCGTCGCCGGGTCGCAATCGCCGACGGCCACCCGGCCCGGGGGATCCCCGGCAGCGGGAGGCGCTTCGACGAGCGGCACCACCACGGTCCGTTCGAGTTCGCAGGACGTCGTCTCCGACCGCCCGGTCGGGGTCGTCCCCTCCTCCGCCGAGGAGGCCCTGAGCCGCGAGGTCGACGACGACTCCGCCTTCCCTCGTCTCGAGTACGCCATCGAGGGCTCGGGAGCGATCCGCATCGGCAACGGCGGCGTGATCTCGCTCGGCAACGGCCTCGAGCTCGTCGTCGAGCTCGACCCGTACCCCGCCGACCGGTTCGACGTCGACGTCCGGTACCGCCTGCAACGGGCGGACGGCGCCCCGATCGACAACGCCACCATCGACGTGGATTGGGACATGCGATTCATGTTCCACGGCCCCTTCGAGACCCGCATGACGCCCGTCGGCGGCGGCGCCTACGAGGCGTCGTACGAGTTCTTCATGTTCGGGCCCTGGTACCTCGACACGACCGTCGCGGTGCCGGGGGCCCCACCCATCGACCTGTCCATCGACATCTACGTCTGGCCGTCCGGCTAGGAGGAAGCAGACCCCATGACGATCCTGAAGAAGCCGCCGAGCGTCGACGTCGGACTCGGTGACTCGAAGAAGAAGACGTCGATCGAACGACGAGCCGGGATGATCGCCCTCATCCTGGTCGTGATCGCCGGCGTCTCCCTCGGGCTCGTCCTGAGCGCAACGTCCCCCGAAGCCGATCGCGCCGACGCCACGGTGCTCTCCCAACAGGAGGTCACCGACCGGCTGATGCGCAACGTCGGCGGCGACATCGAGTACGAGGTCCTCTACACGCCCACCTGGTACTTCGAGTGGAGCGGCCGGTCGATCCCGGACACCGGCGGAACGGCGGCCGTTGGCTTCCTCGTCTTCGAGACCGTCCACGTGGGCCTGCTTCCCGACCTCCCCGAGTACACGGCGACATCCAACGGCGAGATCCTCGATCCCTTCCGCGTCGCCGTCGTCGACAGCTCGGACCATCACCGGGTGACGCAGGTGCTCTTCGACGCCGAGAACGGGCCGGCCCTCATGGTCGAGGACGGCGACCGCCTCGAGCTCACGATCGCATCGGACACGACCACGCAGTACGGCTGGAACCTCGATCACACCTTCGGGGCCGGTGTCCTCGGTGCCAGTGCGGCAGAAATCGGCATCACGAGCGGATCGCTCACGATGCCGGCGCTGTTCGCCATCTTCGGCGGCATGCTCACCGCCCTGTCGCCGTGCCTCCTCCTCCTGGCGACCTACTACACGGCCGTGCTCGCCGGGACCGCCACCCAGGGCGGCGAGGTGTCCAAGGACGCGGCGATGCGGAAGATGATCACCACTTCGCTGTGGTTCATCGGTGGCTTCACCCTGATCTACACGGCCGGCGGCGCCATCGCAGGCTACGTCGGGAGCTCCATCGGCAGGCTCGACAACGTCGGCAGCTGGGCTCGGCCGATCTCGATCGTCGCCGGGATCATCGTGATCCTCCTCGGCATCCGGGTCGCCGCGCAGTCGAACGTGCCGATGGTCTGCAAGATGCCCGGCTTCAACCGTCCGGACAAGACCGGGGCGGTCGGCTCGGCGATGATGGGATCGAGCTTCGCGGTCGGGTGCCTGTCGTGCTTCTCCGCCACGGTCCTCTCGGCGCTCCTGCTCTATGCCGGGGCGACCGGGTCGCCCTTCACGGGCGCCCTCATCATGGTGACGTTCTCGGCGACGGTGGGGCTCATCTTCCTCCTCGCTGCGTTCCTCGTCGCCAAGGCGGTGCCCCTCGTCTCCTGGGTCGAGAGAGCCCGTCCCTGGGTCGGCGGGTTCAGCGCGGTCGTGATGATCGCCCTCGGCATCCTGATGGTGACGTACACCTTCCACCGCTTCACCGGGTGGATCTTCGAGGTTTGGAGCTAGGACGATGACGTCCAACAGCACCCGCGAACGGCTCGTCGAGGCGGCGATCGACCTGCTCCATGTCCACGCCTATCCGGCCGTCGGCGTGCAGGCGATCTGCGAGTCGGCGGGCGTCCGCAAAGGCAGCTTCTATCACTTCTTCGGCTCGAAGGAGGATCTGGCGATCACCGCCGTCGACGAGGCCTGGGCCCGATACCGGACGCTCGTCGTCGAGCCGGCGATCGCCACCGGGGACCCGATCCCGACGGCCGAAGCCGAGTCGCCCTGCCTCCCCGGGTCGACGGACGGAGGCCGGGTTCCCCATGGGTGCATGTTCTGCCGGCTCGCCGCCAGTGTGACCGAGCAGGAGCCGCGCCTTCAGCAACGCCTCGGCGATCTCTTCGGCGAGTGGGCGGACATGCTCGGCGGTGGCTCCGAGGGCTGGGCCACCCTGGCGGACCTGCAGGGCCGACTGGTGATCGGCTTCGCCCTTCCCGAGGGAGTCACTTCATGATGCTTCGCCGTCTGGGGATCGTCGCGGCCCTCGCCGCCGCCCTCGTCGTCCTCACCGCAGGGCCGGTCCTCGCCGACCCCGTCGCCCCCACGAACTACCGGTCCGTGGTGAACACGGTGGACCCGTTGCCGACCGGTGTCACCATTTCCGTCCTCGGCGGTGACGGCTACCTGGCCATGGTCGTCACAGACGGGCACACCGCCGAGGTCCCCGGCTATTTCGGCGAGCCCTATCTGCGCTTCGACGGCGACGGGTCGGTGTGGCGCAACGCACTGTCGCCCGCCCGCTTCATCAACCGTGACCGGTATGGCACCACAGGGGTGCCCGACTCCGCCGATGCGGCAGCGGAGCCCCGGTGGGAGCAGGTGGCCTCGGGCGGGTCCTTCGCGTGGCACGATCACCGCACCCATTGGATGAGCACGGACCTGCCGCCGACGATCGGCGGCGACCGCGCCGAGATCGTCTTCCCCTGGTTCGTCGACATCGTGGTCGACGGCGTCGAGACCGAGGTCCGCGGCGAGTTGCTCTGGTTCCCGTCGGTGAACCCGATCGGACCGCTGCTCAGCGGCGGTATCGCCGTGCTGCTGTTCCTCGCATGGCGCCGCGGACGGCTCTCCCCGCTCCCGCACATCGCCGCCGGTGCCGGTGCGCTGGTCCTGTTCGTGGCGATCACCCAGTTCGCGGCGACTCCCGGCTCCGACCGCGGCCTCCCGATCGGCGCCGTGGCGCCGGCCATCGCCATCCTCCTCGCCGTCGGCGCGCTGTGGATCGGCCGCGTCGACCTCCCGACCCGAACGCTCGTCCTCGTGAGCGGCCTTGCACTGATCTGGTGGGCCTTCGACACGCGCGACGCCCTGACGGCGCCCGTGCTGCCGTCCGCCCTCCCCACGTTCGTCGAGCGAGCCTCCGTCGCCCTCGCCCTCTGGCTCGGCGCGGGGCTCGTGGTGCTGACGATCCTTGAGCTCCTCCCCCGGAGAACCGTCGATGGAGAACCCACTGATGCAGACCGAGTCCATGCCGACGCCTGACGACCTCGAAGAGGCGGCCGCCGCCCCGGAGACGCCCGCCGCGGAGACGTCCACCGAGAGCAACCGCACCGCCTTGCTGTACCTCCTCGGCGCCCTGGCGCTGCTGCTCATCCCCGTCGTGGTCGGGTGGATCATGACCAACCGGGACTCGGAGGGGGACAACACCGGCATGGCGGATGCCGGTCCCACGATCAGCGTGCCGTCCGGGTCCAGCACTCAGATCAGGGACTTCCTCGGCCTCGTCGACGGGCCCGTCGTCGTGGACAGCGACCCGTCGGGAACGGCGACCACGCTGCGGTTCCTCACCAAGGGCGATGCCGTCTGCTCCATCGTCTACGGACGCACCACCGAATACGGGAGCATCGCGACCGACGCCGACATGGACGGAGGGGCGCACCGCCGGCACAGCCCGGTACTCGTCGACCTCCAGCCCGGAACGACCTACGTCTACCGAATCCAGGCCACGACCCCCAACGGTCTCATCTGGGTGAGCGAGCCCGGGCAGTTCACGACCCCCGGCGGCGACGGTTCGGCCGTGACGAACCTGGCCCTCGAAGCGACCGTCGTGGAGACCAGCAGCGACTTCGGTGCCGGCTTCGCAGGCTCCAACGCCATCGACGGGTCGCTGGCGACCGAGTGGTCCAGTCAGGGCGACGGCAACGGTGCCTATATCGTCATCGACCTCGGCCGGGAGGCCGAGGTGACGGGCATCGGGTTCCGCACCCGCCAGATGTCCGATGGGACATCGATCACGAACCAGTTCACGGTGACGATCGGCGGCGAGCTCTTCGGGCCCTTCGAGGCAGGCCCGGGGCTCGCCACCACCCAGTTCATCGCCACGGGTCAGGTCGTCCGCGTCGACCTCGTCGACACGACGGGCGGCAACACCGGGGCGGTCGAGATCGAGATCTACGGACGATGACCACACAGCGAAGGGGAACGAGGATGAACCACCTGCCGATGCGCCGCACCGGCGCCGCGCTGGTCGGACTGGCGCTGTTGGCCGGAGCCTGCACCGGAGGCGACGACGCCGCGACCAAGGCCACGACGGCGATCTCTGCCACGGCGCGGGACCGGTCGGTGACGGTCATGCCCGACCCGACGGCGCCCGTGTACGTCGCGAACGTCGAGTTCGACGACGACGGCATCGAGCCCGCGATCCTGTTCCTCCCCGCCGGCCACACCGTCCGCCTCGTGCTCCGCAACCGGACCCTGTTCGAACGCCACTACCGGATCTCGAACCTGCCGGCGACCGAGGTTCGGTACATCGAGTTCCCCGAGGTCGACAGCTACGACGTCGACTCGCTGTCCGAGGAGGAACTGGCTCAGTACGGGATCATCCTCACCGGCGACGAGGCGGAGCTCGAGCATCAGCTTCATCACCTCGCCGCCTACTTCGTGCCGGTCAAGGAGGCGTCGCTCCACGGCATCAAGCCGCTCCCCGGCGAGGTCCACGACTACACCCAACGGGGGACGGCGACCTCGATGATCTTCACGCCGATCCGGACCGGCAGGTACGAGGTGGAGGATCCGCTCAACCCCGAGTTCACCGCGGAGGTGATCGTCTACCTGCCGCCGGGCGCCGAGGGGATCTGACGGTGACCGAGGGGAACCCCGAAGAGGGCCGTTCGGCCCTAGGTTCGGATCGAGCCGCTCCCCTACCGTCGCCGCCACCGCCGGGACCTCGTTCGTCCGTGGTGCTCGGCGAAGGCACTAACTTGACGCGATCCCGACGCGGAGGGGAAAACCGATGACGTGGATGAACGCATGGGCCCGAGCGGCACTCGTGTTCGTCTACTTCGTCGGGATGACGGTCATCGTTCCGGACTACGTCGTCGGCGCGCTCGGCTCTGCGTCCAACTTCGTCCGCGACGCCGTCGTGCTCGTGGTCTGGACCGTCGGCTTCGGCGCCGGTCTGTGGGGGCTCCGCCGGCTGCAGTCGCGAGGCGTCATCTGATGGCGATCCCGCTCGAGTTGGGGTTCTACGACCGCAACATCCCCTGCATGGCCGCGTGCCCGGTGCACACGAACGCCGGCGCGTACGTGGCCGCCATCGCCGAGGGCGACGACCTCACGGCCTACCTGACCGCCCGGATGCCGAACCCCTTCGCTTCGGTGTGCGGTCGGGTCTGCGCCGCTCCCTGCGAGGACGCATGCCGGCGCGGAGAGGTGGACACGCCGATCGCCATCCGGGCCCTCAAGCGGTACCTCACGGACAAGCACGGCCCCGAGTCCGGCAACGCCCGCCCGGCGATGCTGGCGATGGACCGGCCGGAGCGGGAGGAGTCGATCGGGATCGTGGGCGGCGGACCGGCCGGCCTGTCGGCGGCCCACGACCTCCGGCTCCACGGCTACCAGGTGACGGTCTACGAGGCGACCGGGCATCTCGGCGGCATGATGCTCCTCGGCATCCCCGAGTACCGGCTCGACCGCATGCTGCTCAGGGCCGAGATCCAGGCGATCCTCGACATGGGCGTCGAGGTCCGGTACGAGACGAGGCTCGGGGCCGACGTCACGCTCGACGAGCTGCGGGAGCGGCATGACGGGGTGATGATCGCCATCGGGGCCACCCTCGGCCGCGGCCTCGACATCCCCGGCCACGAGGCCGACGGCGTGCTCAAGGCGATCGAGTTCCTCCTCAACATCAATCAGGGTTTCAACGTCGACATCGGCGAGAAGGTGGTCGTCATCGGCGGCGGCAACGTCGCCATGGACGCCGCCCGGACCGCGCTGCGAGCCGCGGAGTACGGCGAAGCGGCCGGAGCACCGGTCGAGATCGAGAGGGGCCGGCACGATCTCAGCGAGGCCGTCGACGCGGCCCGCACCGCTCGCCGCGTCGGCGCGAAGCAGGTGACGATCGTGTCCCTCGAGGACGAGGACGAGATGCCGGCCGCCGAGTACGAGATCGAGGAGGCGGAGATCGAGGGCATCCGGTTCGTCCACCGCCAGGGACCCCACCAGATCCGGGTCGAGGGCGGCACGGTCACGGGGCTCGAGACCGTCAAGGTGCTCTCCGTCTTCGACGCCGACGGTCGGTTCGCGCCGAAGTTCGATCCGGAGGTCCGCCAGACGATCGACGCCGACACCGTCATCATCGCCATCGGCCAGGCGATCGACGTCGCGGCCCTGGGCAACGGCTCCGGTCCGGCGATCACCCCGCGTCGCACGATCGAGGTCGATCCGGTGCGCTTCACGACCTCGCTCCCCCGGGTGTGGGCGGCTGGAGACGCCGCCTTCGGACCGCGTCTCCTGATCGACGCCATCGCCGAGGGCCGCAGGGTCGCCGCCGACATCCATCGCGAGTTCGGAGGCGAGGGAGAGGCGGAGCAGAAGGGAACCCTCATCCCCCTGAAGCAATTCCATCGCCTCGACGACCTCTACGACCGGGTGCCGCGCCACGAGATCCCGAGCCTGCCGAGCGAGCGCCGGATCGGCCTCGCCCAGGTCGAGATCGGGTTCTCGGAGGCCGAGGCGCGCGCCGAGGCGCAGCGGTGCCTGCGCTGCTTCTCGAACATCCAGCTCGACGTCAACAGCTGCGTGCTCTGCGGGCTGTGCTCCGACGTCTGCCCCTACGATCTCATTTCGCTGGTCCCGGCCTCCGACTTCGACCCAGGGGCGACCGGGACCGCTTTGTTGCTCGACGAGAAGATGTGCATCCGCTGCGGCCTCTGCGTCGAGCGGTGCCCGACCAAGGCCCTTTCGATGTCGACCTGGATCGGTGTGGGAGCCATCCGGACACCGGAACCAGCGGAGGTGAGTGGGTGAAGCTACGAGACACGACGGTCGGTCGCTCGATCTTCCGCAGCCCCGACCGCCAGACCGAGCGCGACCGGGCGGCCGGCCACTGGTCGAACTTCCTGCTCCACATCTATCCGGTCAAGGTGCGCCGCCGTGAGATCAGCTTCCGCTACAGCTGGTTCCTCGGCGTGGCGTCGACGGTGTTGTTCGCGTCGCTGGTCGCCTCGGGCGTCTATCTCATGTTCTTCTACGTCCCTTCGCCGTCGAACGCCTACGGAGACATCCAGACGATCCAGACGCAGGTGCCCTTCGGCCAGTTCATCCGCAACGTGCATCGGTGGTCGGCGCAATTCATGGTGGTCGCCGTCGCCGCCCACATGGCCCGGGTGTTCTACCGCGGGGCGTACAAGTCTCCTCGAGAGTTCAACTGGACCATCGGGGTCATCCTCCTGGTCCTCACGTTGCTCCTCTCGTTCACCGGCTATCTGCTGCCCTGGGACCAGCTGGCGTTCTGGGCCGTCACGGTCGGCACCTCGATGGCCGACTTCGTGCCGTTCATCGGCTCGCAGGTCCGCGAGGTGCTCCTGGGCGGCGATGCGGTCGGCTCGCAGACCCTGTTGCGCTTCTACGTGTTGCACGTGGCCGTGCTGCCGCTGGCGCTCACCGGGCTCCTGACGATCCACCTCTGGCGCTGGCGCAAGGACGCGATGCTGGACCAGGCGAGGGCGGGAGGTGACGAGTGAGCACCGACGATCCGCGGGTCGTCGAGGGCCGCAGGGTGCTCGGGATCGTTCCGGGGACTCCTCCGGTGGGCGAGCGCAAGGAGCCCGACGATCAGGATCTCGTGATGGTCTGGCCGCATCTGCTGGTGCGCCACGCCGTCGTCGCGCTCGGTGTCCTGCTGCTCGTCCTGGTGACGTCGCTGCTCTTCGACGCCCCGCTGCGCGAGTTGGCAAACCCCTTCGAGACGCCCAACCCGGAGAAGGCGCCCTGGTACTTCGCCGCCCTGCAGGAGCTGCTCGCCCGGTTCCACCCGATGGTCGCCGGCGTCCTCCTGCCCGGGGCCATCGTCCTCGGCCTGCTGGCGCTCCCCTACATCGACCGGAATCCGTC